>JANPKX010000139.1:0-7082 GCA_031426235.1 Alphaproteobacteria bacterium
CCGCCGCTGGTGCTCTGCGAGCCTGGAGCGATCCTGGGCCATCTTGAGGACGCCTATCCCGAACCGCGACTGTTCGGGGCGGAACCGGCGGAGCGCGCCGAGGCTCGCAGGCTGATCACCTGGTTCGAACGCAAGTTCGAGTTCGAGGCCTCGGGTTACATCCTGCACGAGAAGATCGAGAAGCGACTGCTGGGCCTTGGCGCGCCCGACCTGTCGAACCTGCGCCAGGGCAAGGACGCCCTGAAACGCCACCTGTTTATGCTGGACGACCTGCTGCAGGCCCGTGAGTGGCTGGCCGGCCGTCGGCTTTCGCTGGCGGATTTCGCAGCGGCCGCCCACCTTTCCGTGATCGACTACTTCGGGGATGTGGCCTGGCGCGACGCGCCTGCGGTCAAGACATGGTACATGAAGGTCAAGTCCCGCCCCTGCTTCCGCCCCCTGCTCACGGACCGTTGGCCGGGGCTCGCGCCCGCCGGCCACTATGACAATCTCGACTTCTGACACGATCGAAACGCGGGTCCGGGCCGAGGCCTTGGCTCTGGGGTTCGACCTGTGCCGCTTCACCGACCTAGACGACGCCTGGCCGGCGGCAGGACGCCTCGAAGCCTATGTCGCGGCGGGCCGACATGGCGAGATAGCCTGGATGGCCGATACCCTGGAGCGCCGCCGTCACCCGCGCGCCATGTGGCCGGACGCACGCTCGGCCATCGTCCTGGGCGTCAACTACGGCCCGGACCATGACCCCCTGGCGGTCCTGGAGCAAAGGTCCCGCGGCGCGATCAGCGTCTACGCACAGGGCGATGACTACCACGACGTCATCAAGTCGCGGCTCAAGGCCCTGGCGCGGATCATGGTCGCGCGCTTTGGCGGCGAGCTGAAGGTCTTTGTCGACACCGCGCCCTTGCTCGAGAAGCCCCTGGCCGAGCGCGCGGGGCTGGGCTGGCAGGGCAAGCACACCAATCTGGTCAGTCGAGACTTCGGCTCTTGGCTGTTCCTGGGCTCGATCCTGACAACCCTGGAGCTGACGCCGGATACGCCGGAGCCGCAGAGTTGCGGGACTTGCCGCGCCTGCCTGGACATTTGCCCCACGAGCGCTTTTCCAGCCCCGTTCCAGCTGGATGCGCGGCGCTGCATCTCTTACCTGACCATCGAGCTCAAGGGCCCGATCCCGCAGGAGTTCCGCGCAGCGCTCGGCAACCGCATCTATGGCTGCGACGACTGCCTGGCGGTCTGTCCCTGGAATAAGTTCGCCCGCGCTGGGCGCGAACAAAAGCTCGCCGCCCGAGCGGCCCTGCGAGCGCCGGCCCTGACCGATCTGGCAAACCTGGACGATGCGGCCTTTCGAGCGCTGTTCGCCAAGAGCCCGGTCAAGCGCATCGGCCGCGACCGCTTCGTCCGCAATGTTCTCTACGCCATCGGCAACAGCGCGGACCCCGGCCTCGTCGCGTCGGCGAAACAGCGGCTCACAGACCCCGCCCCCCTGGTGCGCGGCGCGGCTGTTTGGGCGCTCAGTCGCCTTCTACCTACCGCGGACTTTGCAGCCCTGCGGTCGGAACACTCAGGCCGTGAGCCTGACGCCGCGGTCCGGTTGGAATGGGACGGAGCCGCTTAAGGCTCAGCGCGGTCCCAGGTTGTAGGGTCCGCCCTTCTCGAGCGCGCGCCGATAAGCCGGGCGGGCCTGGAACCGATCCACCCAGGCCACGATGCTGGGATAGTCGCCACCCCGGCTTTTGGCGATCTCGCCGACGAAACTCATCTGGACGTCGGCGGCGGTCAGGTCGGATCCGACCAGCCAGTCGCGCCCCGCCAGCGAGGCTTCCACATAGCCCAGGTGATTGGCGGTCTCGCTCTCGATCCGCGGCGCGAGCGGCGCGCCCGCGTCGCCCAGCCGGCCGACGTACAGCGCCAGCATCAGCGGCAGCATCGCTGAGCCCTCAGAGTAGTGGAGCCACTGGTTGTAGGCTTCGTAGTCCTGCGTGCCGAGCGCCGGAGCCAGCTTGCCCGCGCCGTAGCGGCGCTGGATGTAGTCGATGATGGCGCCGGACTCGATGATGGTGAGGTCGCCGTCGGTGATCACCGGCGACTTGCCCAGCTGGTTCACCGCCTTCAGCTCCGGCGGCGCCAGGCGGGTCACCGCATCGCGCTGGTAGAACTTGATCTCGTAGGGCGCACCCAGTTCCTCCAGGAGCCACAGGATGCGCTGCGAGCGGGAATCGTTGAGGTGGTGGACGACGAGCATGAGGGTTTCCTGCAAACGGCGAGGTGCGAATCCACGCAGCAATGCGGATTGACCTGACGCAACGCAAGCTCCGGTGTGGCTATAGTGGCAGCCATGACGCTCGTTCTTCCCGGTCTCCTCGACCTTCTCGACGCCGCGGCCCATGAGGCCGCCAACCTGGTCGCCGCGCTGCGGGCCACGGTCGCCGGGCGGGTTACGCGCGACGGGCGGCTGGACCGAAAACTGCTCGACGCCGAACAGCATGCCGCGCACGGCCTGGCCTGGGCGGCCGCCTATGCCGAGACCCTGCGCCAGACCGCAGCCTGGGCCCGCGACCTTGGCGCGGCGTTCGGCGAGGCCGAGGCGCTGCCGGCCCAACTGCTGGCCCACGAATACCTCAGCCAGATGGCGGGCGGCCTGCCGATGAACCAGGGCGAGATCTTTCGACCCGCTGACGTGTTCGCCCCCGCCGACCGTCTGGGACATGTGATCGGACGTCTGCGGCCGGGCGCGAGCCAGGCGGTGAGGGACCGGATCGTGGTTCTGCTGGACGCCGCGCGCGGCAAGCCATCCCTGGAGGCCAGCGGGCTCGACGAGACCCTGGTTACCGTGCGGCATCAGTTCGACGCGTTCTCCCGCGCCCGCGTCACGCCCCACGCCCACGGCTGGCATCTGCGCGATGAGCTTATCCCGCTGTCGCTGCTGGAAGAGCTGGGGGACCTCGGCGTCTTCGGCCTGACCGCGCCGGAAGACTGGGGCGGCGCCGGGATGGGCAAGGTGGCCATGTGCGTCGTCTCAGAAGCCCTGTCGCGAGGCTGGATCGGGGCGGGCTCACTGGGCACCCGGTCGGAGATCGCAGCCGAACTCATCCTGGCCCACGGCACGGCGGACCAGCAGACCCGTTTCCTGACAGGCATCACGGCCGGCCACATCATCCCCACCGCCGTCTTCACTGAGCCGGAGGCCGGCTCCGACCTTGGCTCGCTGCGCAGCCGCGCGGTGCGGGACGGGGCGGTCTGGCGGGTCTACGGCGCGAAGACGTGGATCACCCACGCCGCCCGGGCCGACCTGATGACCCTGCTGGTGCGGACCAATCCCGACGTCCCGGACTACCGGGGCCTTTCGATGTTCCTCGCGGAGAAGCCACGCGGGAAGGTCGGCGATCCCTTTCCCGCGCCCGGCATGAGCGGCGGGGAGATCGGTGTGATCGGCTACCGCGGCATGAAGGAATACGAGATCGCCTTCGATGGTTTCGAGGTTCCACACGCCAACCTGCTGGGGGGACAGGAAGGCCAGGGCTTCGCCCAGCTGATGGCGACGTTCGAGAGCGCGCGGATACAGACTGCCGCCCGCGCCATCGGCGTGGCCCAGAATGCGCTGGATCTGGCCCTGGACTACGCCCTGCAGCGCCGCCAGTTTGGACAGCCGATCGCCGGCTTCCCGCGGGTCGCGAACAAACTGGCGATGATGGCCTCCGAGATTCTGGGCGCTCGGCGGCTGGCTTGGTTTGCGGCCCGCGCCAAGGACGAGGGCCGCCGTTGCGACCTGGAGGCCGGCATGGCGAAGCTGACGGCCGCGCGCATCGCCTGGGCCGCCGCCGACAATGCCGTGCAGATCCACGGCGGGACCGGATTTGCCTTGGAGCAGCCGATCAGCCGGGTCCTGGCCGACGCGCGCATCCTCAACATCTTCGAGGGCGCGGGGGAAATCCAGGCCCAGGTGATTGCTCGCCGGCTGCTGGAGGGCGCCAACTAGACCTGAGGCCGCAAGCCTTCGACGATCAACCCGATCTGCCGGTCCATGACGACGATCAACCCTGCCACGTCCAAGTTCCTGGTGATTACCAGCCGCCAGATCCAGGCGTAGGCCGCCATGATCAGGTCCACCACGTCGTCCGCATCCACATCGGCGCGGACATCGCCGTCCTCAACACCTTTGAAGAGGCAGTCGCGCACAAAGGCTTTCAGCCTTGCATTGTTCCCATAAGGGCGTGCGCCAGGCGACTGTGTCCAGTCATAGGCCGCGGCGACATGAGACAGGAACAGACGTACGTTGCCGTGCTCGAACGAGATATGGATCGCGAACATGGTTCTCAGACGATCCACCGTGGGACCGCGCAGGTGCGGCATGACCTGATCGAGTTCCGCATACAGCGGTTCGATGCGGGCGAGCATCACCTCCGAGAGGATCTCGGCCTTCGATGCGAAGGTCGTGAAGACGCTGCCGACAGCCACTCCCGCGTGCCGGGCGATCTCACGGATCGTGGTGCCCTGGTAGCCGTGGGTCACGAATAGTTCTCGGGCGGCGGCCACCACGCGTTCGCGCGTCGCCTGCTTCTGCGACGCGCGGGCTGGCGTCGCGCCTGCCGTTAAATTGATATCCGCCACCCCCCCTCCTGTCGATCAGCCCCGGCGCGCGCCGGCCAGGAGAATCCGGATCTGTTCCCGGGCCCGGGTCTGCAAGGCGTCCAGGCTCCAGCCGTCGAAGATCGCCTGGGGGAAATTCGACAGGTAGGTGTCGAAGAGCATCTGGCTACGCAGCTTGATCTCAGCTTCCTGAGACAGCTCACCCCGGCCCACGGCGCCGGTCAACTGTTCGGTGAACACCTCCTGGAACTGACCGGAGTGCGGCAAGCCGCGCAGCGTGGGGCCGCCCTCGGCGTCCCAGGATACGCTGAACGCCGCACGCGCCAACTGCAGGCGCGACTTGTAGAAGGTGTAGCCGGCCATGAAGATCTTGAGCAGGACATCCTCAACGCCGCGCCCACGGGCGGCTGCCTCGCGCATGTCGGCCAGCAGGGCGTCCATGTCATCGGCCATGATCTCACGGAACAGATCGGACTTGTCGGTGAAGTTCGCGAAGACCGCGCCGGTCGACATGCCGGCGGTCGCGGCGATATCGCGAATGGTGGCGCCTTCATAACCTTGCTCGCTGAACAGGCGCCGGGCGGCGGCGAGCACCTTCAGGCGAGTTTGCTGCTTTGCGAGTGCGCGTCGGGTCGGCGCGCGCGCCGGAACGTCGGCGGCCACCTGAGAGGGGGAAATGTGCTTCATGGGTACTCTTATGCCGCCGGGGAGGGCGGGACTTCGCTCGATGAAAGGGCAACCCGCGACCAAGACCAGGCCGAGGGAAATGAATAGGTTCAGCTAACGTGATATTCGAGTGTGCCGCGGTACAGGTTGTTCGAATGCGCTGCTTCGCGATGCGCGTTGGACCGTTCTCTAAGTCCTTATTTTAGAATAGCTCGTCGCGAGTGGATTTCGACTCGAAGTTCGAACCTGCGCTCGTTGAACATGATCAACAGGCATGGAGTCAAGCGAAGATTGACGCGCGGAATGCGTTGGCATCACGGCGGTGGCCGGCTTAAGGTCGCGTCTTATGGATATCTTCGACTACCTGATCTACGCCGCGCTGGCGGCCGTAGCGATCGTTCTGGTGCTGGGAATCTTCGCGCTCTTCCGCGGCGGCGACTTCGGCCGCTCCTACTCGAACAAGCTCATGCGGCTACGGGTGCTGGCACAGGCGATCGCCATCGCCGTCCTGGTCGCGGCCGCCTGGTGGCGTAGCCAGGCCTGATGGTCACGCTCAACCGCATCTACACGCGCACCGGCGATGGCGGGACGACGCGGCTGGCGACCGGGGCCACCGTCAGCAAGGCGGACCTCCGCGTCGAGGCCTACGGCGCCGTGGACGAGACTAACGCCTGCATCGGACTGGCGCGGCTGCACACCGCGGGCGACGCGGAATTCGACGCCATGCTGGCGCGCCTTCAAAACGAGCTCTTCGACCTGGGCGCTGATCTTGCCGCTCCGGCGAGGGCGGACGAAGCGGACGGCGCGATGCTGCGCATCCTGGATGGCCAGGTGGCGCGGCTGGAGGCCGAGATCGACGTCATGAACGACGAACTGCCCGGGCTACAGTCGTTCATCCTTCCTGGCGGAACCGCGGCGGCAGCGGCCCTGCACCTGGCCCGCACCGTCAGCCGTCGCGCTGAGCGTGAGGCGGTGCGCCTCGTCGAGACGGGCGAGCCGGTCAATGGCCCGGCAATGCGCTACCTCAACCGGTTGTCAGACTTCCTGTTCGTCGCGGCGCGCTGGGCCAACGACAGGGGACGCGCCGAGGTCTTCTGGAAGTCCGGCGCGACGCGCTAGTTCTGCGGCGCCGGTGCTGTAGGCCGGCCGATCGCCGCCTTGGCCGCGGCCTCGCCAGCCCTGTCTTCGATCGGGCGGCGCGTGAAGTCCGTGACCATCACCGGCATGGCGCACACACGCTGGTCCGGGTCCCACCACCGCCGCGCTTTTTCGCAGGCTTTCTGCGGCATGATCCACCCGACCTGCCAGACGATGGCGCCGACCGCCAGCACGGCGAACAAGCCCACGAAGATCAGTTTCAGGCGCTCAATGCTCGGGTTCATGTTGGTCTTTTACGTAGGGACAGGCGGCTTTGGCTAGTCGCCGGTTGCGCCGACAATGCGGCCGCCCGCGCTTGCAATGCGCGTCGGAACCGTTATTGCCGGCCCGGCTCAGTTTTTTCCGCAACAAGTTGAGGCGCTAGCAACCCATGAAGGTGTTGGTCCCGGTCAAGCGGGTGATCGATTACAACGTCAAGGCCCGCGTGAAGGCCGATCAGACGGGTGTCGACCTCGCAAACGTGAAGATGTCGATGAACCCCTTCTGCGAAATCGCAGTGGAAGAAGCGGTCCGACTCAAGGAAAAAGGCGCGGCGAGCGAGATCGTCGCGGTCTCCATTGGGCCCGCGCAGGCCTCCGAGACACTGCGTACGGCCCTGGCGATGGGCGCCGACCGCGCCATCCTGATCCAGACCGATGACGAGGTCGAGCCGCTGGGCGTCGCCAAAATCCTGA
>JANPKX010000140.1:0-1582 GCA_031426235.1 Alphaproteobacteria bacterium
CACCGTGAACGGCAGCTTGCCCGAGGGCGAGACCTCGCCGAACAACAGCCGGGCCAGGGCCGCCCCGCCCTCCATCCCGGCGTAGAAAGTCTGCAGGATCGCCGCTGTCCCCTCGCGCCAGCCCTCGACCAGCACGGCAGAGCTCGACACCAGCACCACAACGACCGGCTTACCAGAGGTCTTGGCCGCCTCGATCAGGGCGATCTGAGCCTCCGGCAGGTTGAGCGAGGTGCGGTCGCCGCCACGCGACGGGCGCTTGGAGGGGCGAGCCGGACCGCCGTCGCCCTTCTCGTCCTGGCCCAGGGTCATGTCGCCGGGAATGTATTCGCCTTCCTCATCGGCGGTGTAGCCGCAGACCACGATCACCACGTCCGCCTCGCCCGCCGCCGCGCGGGCCGCGTCGAGGTCGCTCTCGTCGCCGGTCAGCACGCCGGCGGCATTGCCGAGGTAGTCCCGCAGCCCCTCCAGCGGCGTCACCACATGACGCGCCCTGACCAGGCTCGATCCGAAGTCGCCAGTGTTGACCAGCCCGGCCAGCCGCCCCAGCACCGCGACGGTCTTCACGGTCGGCCGCGCCAACGGCAGCACCCCATCATTCTCCAGCAGCACCGCCGACTTCTCGGCCGCCTCGCGGGCCAGGGCGACGTGGCTGGGGCTGGACACCAGATCCATCGGATAGGCCTCGAGCGGATCCTCGGCGCAGGCGAAGCGATAGAGGGTCGTCAGGATGCGCCGGCACGCCCGGTCGATCACCGCCGGCTCGACGGCCTTGTCGTTCACCGCGGCGACCAGCTTGTCGCCCCAGGCGCGGGGTTCGGGGTTTTCAACGTCCAGGCCGGCGGCCGCGCCGTAGGGGTGATAGACCCCAAGCACCCAGTCGGAATGCACCCAGCCCTCGAACCCCCACTCGCCGCGGAGGATGTCGGTGAGCAGTTCGCGATGCTGGCCGCAGTATTCCCCGTTCATCTTGTTGTAG
The DNA here is from genome assembly GCA_031426235.1 of Alphaproteobacteria bacterium. Taxonomy (GTDB): domain Bacteria; phylum Pseudomonadota; class Alphaproteobacteria; order Caulobacterales; family Caulobacteraceae; genus Phenylobacterium. The sequence continues at coordinate 977 of JANPKX010000140.1, forward strand.
GCGCTCATCACCGAGGCGACACCGCCGTCCAGGGCGCGCTTGAAGTGGGGCAAGTAGACCTCGCGCAACGTCCGAGGATCGATCCTCACGTCGACCTTGAACCGGGCGTTTTCCATCGAGTTCAGCGCGAAGTGCTTCACCGTGGCGCAGACGTTGTGCGCCTGGATGCCTGTCCCCAACGCCAGGGCCAGTTCGCCCATGTGGAAGGGGTCCTCGCCGTAGGTCTCCTGCGCGCGGCCCCAGGCCGGGTGGCGCAGCAGGTTGATGCAGACGGCGCCGGAGAGGTTGCAGTCCTGCGCCCGCGCCTCGATCCCCATAACCTCGCCGATCCGCTGCTCCAGGGCCGGGTCCCAGGCCGCCCCTCTGGCCATGGTGCAGGGAAAGCAGGTCGATTGCCCGCGCGCCACGCCCCGGGGTCCATCCGTGAAGTAAAAGGCCGGCACGCCCAGCCGCTCGCAGCCGCCCCCGGCGCGGTAGGGCCGAGCGGCCCACACCCCCTTGTCCTCCTTCATGGCCCGGAAAAAGCCGCGCCCGGACATCATGGCGACCTTCTCCTCGAGCGTGGACTGCGCGAAGTGGGCGGCACGGACGCGATCCTGATCCGGC
>JANPKX010000141.1:0-5556 GCA_031426235.1 Alphaproteobacteria bacterium
CGGCGGCCCTGACGGCGGGCGCGGTGCTCATTGGCACGGTGACGCTGAACGAGTGGGCGCTGATCCGGCCGCCTGGGATCTATGTGCTGGGTCCCAACGGCTTCCTGATCGGCGCGGTCGCCTTCGCCGCGGCCCTGGGCGCCCACGCCGCCTGGCTGGCCCGGAAGGCCCCGCCGCGCACCGGCCCCTCGCTGGCGGTGGTCTATGTGGCGCCCTGGGCGCTGCTGCTGGTCGCCAACGGGGCGCTCCAGACCTACTGGCCCAACCCTGTCTATACGGTGGGCTCGTCGTCGATGGAGCCGACGCTGAAGCCCGAGGACATCGTGATGGTCGAGGGCGCGCGCGGAACCTGCGGACGCCCGGGCCTCGTGCCCGGCGACGTGGCGGTGTTCCGGCGGCAGGGCGTGCCGACTCTGTTCCGCATCGTCGCCGGCCCGGGCCAGACCGTGGCCATGCGGGGCGGCCTGCTCATCATCGACGGCCGGGCGGTGCGGCGCGAGCTCAAGGGCTCGACACCGGCGCGCGGCGCCCTGACGCCGGGCGCGCGACTGATCGAGGTGGAAGAGACCCTCCCGGGCGGCGCCCGCTATCGCATCCAGGACCTGGGCGAAGACGGCGTCCTGGACGAAATCGCCCCGGTCACGCTGGGCCCCGAAATGTGGTACCTGATGGGCGACAACCGCGACGAGGCCAGCGACTCCAGGGTGAACGGCCCGGTTAAGGGCGCCGACATCTGCGCCGTCGCCCTGAGCATCGTCTTCGCGGAGGACAGACACCGTGTCGGCCGCAAGCCCTGATCCCGCCAGCGCGGACGCCAAACCCGACGTCGATATCGTCACCTTCGGCTGCCGGCTGAACGCCTACGAGAGCGAGGTCATCCGCGCCCGCGCCGCCGAGGATGGGCTGACCGACGCCGTGGTCTTCAACACCTGCGCAGTGACGGGCGAGGCGGTGCGCCAGGCCCGCCAGGCGATCCGCAAGGCACGGCGCGAGCGCCCCGGCGCCCGCCTGATCGTCACCGGCTGCGCGGCCCAGATCGACCCCGCCGCCTTCGCCGCCATGACCGAAGTCGATCTGGTTCTGGGCAATGCCGAGAAGAGCCAGGCCGGGGCCTACGCCCTCCGGGCCGAGCCGATGCGCGTGCGCGTCAACGACATCATGAGCGTCCGCGAGACCGCTGGTCACCTGATCGACGGCCTGAAGGACCGGGCGCGGGCCTATGTGGAGGTCCAGAACGGCTGTGACCACCGCTGCACCTTCTGCATCATCCCGTATGGCCGGGGCAATTCGCGTTCCGCCGGGGCCGGCGAGGTGGTCGAGCAGGTCCGCCGCCTGACCGTCCAGGGCTACCAGGAAATCGTCCTGACCGGCGTGGACGTGACAAGCTGGGGCGCGGATCTGCCCGGCCAGCCGACCCTGGGCCAACTGGTGGCGCGCATCCTCAAGCTGGTCCCGGAGCTCCCACGCCTGCGGCTCTCCTCCATCGACGCCGCCGAGATCGACGCCGACCTGCTGCGCTGCCTCGCCGATGAGCCGCGGCTGATGCCATATCTGCACCTGTCGCTGCTGGCGGGGGACGACATTATCCTGAAGCGTATGAAGCGGCGGCACAGCCGTGCCGACGCCCTGAAGCTGGTCGCCGAGGTCCGGGCGGTACGGCCCGACACGGCCTTCGGCGCCGACTTCATCGCTGGCTTTCCCACCGAGACCGAGGCGATGTTCGCCAACACCCTGCAATTGGTAGGGGAGGCGGATCTCGCCTTCCTCCACGTCTTTCCCTACAGCGCCCGGCCCGGCACGCCAGCCGCGCGGATGCCGGCCGTGAAGGGTGATGTGGTCAAGGCTCGCGCCGCGCGCCTTAGAGCGGCGGGTCAGGCGGCCCTGGTCCGGCATCTGGACCGCCAGGCGGGCCGCAGCTTGGTGGGCCTGGTGGAGCGTCCGGGCGTCGCCCGCGCCGAGGATTTCACCGAGATCGCCTTCACGGGCGAGGCGCCGGTGGGATCGGTCGCGGCCATGCAGGTGACAGGCCACGATGGTCGGCGGGTGATCGCGCGGGTCGCGCCGCCCGCCTGAGTGGGCCTATTCCGACCAGAGGTCCGATCGGTCGCCCTTGCGGTTCAGCATCCGAACCGCCCGCTTGACGACGCTCAGCAGGCGTTCGCGTCGGGCCGCCTCGTCGTAGGTCAACGATCCCTTGGCCAGACCTTCGAGCAGGAACCGGCCGAGGTCCCGGCTGGTCTGGAAGCGGGGATCATCGCCCGCCTGGACCATGGCGCCGAACCGGTCGCCGCCCAGTTGGGCGTGATCGAAGGCGTTGCGGGCGCCCGCCAGCCGCTCTCGGAGCATAGGGTCGGTCCGGGCCGCTGCCTCAAGCTCGGCGAAGGCCACGAACGGCAGCTCGTGGAGCAGCGCCCAATAGGCGTCGATGGCGTGCTCGGCGGCGTCCTGCCCCGCCAGGGCCGGCCCGCTGGCCGACTGTTCGAACAGTCGGGCCCGATGCAGCTCGATGTGGGTGATCGCCGCCTCGACGAGCTCTTCGCGCGTGGCGAAGTGATAGAGCATGGCGCCGCGCGTGAGCTGGGCAGCGTCGGCGATGACCGCGTTGCTGGCGGCGTGATAGCCGATCTCGGCGAACAGCCGCATGGCGGCATCCAGGATGCGCGCACGCGTCCTCTGCGACTTCGGCGTCGCCTTTGCGGGATAGGTTCTGGCGTCCATCGGACCCAATGCCTCGCGCCCGGGAAGGGCCTGCTTGCGCCCGCGCTCCCCTAGCAAGAAATGGCGAACCGACGCCAGCGCCCTGCGTTAAAGCTCGGGTTCAGCCTTCGCGGCTGCGCGGCACCTGGGCGCCAGGCCCGCAATCTGTACCGTAAGCGATCATGTTGCCGCGTTTGACATCAGCCCGGGTTTCATGACAGTGCGACTGTCATGAAAGCTCCGGCTCCCAGCCTTCGCGAACGCCAGCGCGCCGAGACCCGAGAACAGATCCTGCGCGCGGTGAACCGCCAGCTTGAGACCCGAAGCCTGGAGGACCTCAGCTTCGCGGAAGTCGCCGCCGAGGCCGGTGTGGGCGAGCGGACCGTCTATCGGCATTTTCCCACCAAGGAAGCGCTGCTGGGCGCCTTCTGGGCCTTCATGCAGAGCGAGGCCTTCACCGACCACGACCGCCCGAAGCCGGCGCGCTCGGACCGGCGGCTGCGCGAGGCGATCACCGCGCCGCGCGATGCGATGCGCCCCATGCGCATCCTCATCGCCACCGATGCCTGGGAACCGCAAGTGAACGGTGTGGTGCGCACCCTGACCCGCGTGGTCGCCGAGCTCCAGGCCATCGGACATACCGTCGAGGTGATCCACCCCGGCATGTTCAAGACCTTCCCGCTGCCGACCTACGCCGAGATCAAGGTGGCGATCGGCGTCTACGAGCCGGTGCAGGAGTTGTTCAAGGCCTTCGAGCCCGAGGCGATCCACATCGCTACGGAAGGCCCCATAGGCCTGGCCGCACGGCGTATCTGCGTCGAGTGGAAGCTGCCGTTCACCACCAGCTACCACACCCGTTTCCCGGAATATGTCTCGGCCCGCCTGCCGCTGCCCCTGGCGGCCGGCTACGCCTACATGAAGTGGTTCCACAAGCCGTCGGGCCGGCTGATGGTCGCCACGCCCACCATGCGCGAAGAGCTGTCCAGGCATGGATTTCGGAACATCTCAGCCTGGTCGCGGGGCGTCGATACCGAAGCTTTCCGACCGCGACAGCCGGAAGAGCCTGACATTTTCGAGGGGCTGCCCCGGCCGATCTTTCTCAACGTCGGCCGCGTCGCGGTGGAGAAGAACATCGAGGCCTTCGTGGCGCTCGACCTCCCGGGAACCAAGGTGGTGGTCGGGCCGGGCCCTCAGCTGGACGAGCTGAAGGCCAGATACCCCCAAGTCGTGTTCAAAGGCCCCAAGTCCGGGGCTGAGCTGGCCGCGCACTACGCCTGCGCCGACGTCTTCGTCTTCCCGTCGTTGACCGACACCTTCGGCCTGGTGATCCTCGAGGCCATGGCGGCCGGAACGCCGGTGGCGGCCTATCCCGCGCCCGGCCCGATTGATCTGATCCCGGGCTCTGGCGCCGGCGTCCTGGCCCTCACCGCCACGGAGGGTCTGCGCGAGGCCTGCCTCCAGTGCCTGGACCTGGACCGGACCCGCGTGCGCGCGTTCGCCGAGACCTTCTCCTGGCGCGCCTGCGCCGAGGACTTCGTTCGCAACCTGCAGCCCTATCCGGAGGCCGAGAAGACCCGGTTCTGGCGGCGGCTGCGTCGACTGGCCCGCGTGCGGCGCAAACGGCCCGAGGCCGCTTGAGCACCCCATATGACATTTTCATGACATCCGGATTGGCGATGGCGGCGGCCGCGTGTACACGCGCGCCTTTGCGGTCCACGCCAGGGCCTTGTCGCCAGGGATATGACCGCCGCTGATGGGGAAGAAGCAGGACAGGCTGCGCCCGGAACCTGACCGGGAGCCGCGTACCCAGTTTGCCGCCCTGCCCTGGCGTCGGCGCGAAGACGGCGCCCTGGAGATGCTGTTGATCACCTCACGGGAGAGCCGCCGGTGGGTGATACCGAAAGGCTGGCCGATGGGCGAACTGCCCCCGGGCGACTGCGCGGCCCAGGAAGCTTTCGAGGAGGCCGGAGTGATCGGCCCGACCCGGCGCAAGACCCTGGGCGTCTATCACTACGACAAGCGCCTGCGCTCAGGCCGCCTGCAGCATGTGCGGGTCATGGTCTACGCGATGGAGGTGCGCGAGGAGCGCGACATCTGGCCGGAGATGGCCGAGCGCGACCGCCGCTGGACCTCGCCCGGCGAGGCCGCCGGCCTCGTCGACGAACCCGAACTCCGCACCCTGCTGGGCAAGTTCAAGGGCTGAATCATCCGCGAGCGGAAGTGTGGGTGATCGGCCCCGTCAGAGCAGTCGGCTGCGGATCGCCTGGCTCAGCATGTCGATCAGGCTCACCGCCACGATGATCACCAGGACGATGGCCGCGGTTTCCGAATAGGAGAACGCGTTCATGCTATCGAACAGCAACTGGCCGATCCCGCCCGCGCCGATCAGGCCCAGCACCGTGGCGCTGCGGCTGTTCGATTCGAAGCGGTAGAGCGCGTACGAGGTCCACAGCGGCAGCACCTGAGGGATCACGCCCCAGACGATCTCGTGCAGCTTGGCCCCGCCCGTGGCGCGCACGCCCTCGATCGGCCCACGGTCGACCGATTCCGTCGCCTCCGAGAACAGCTTGGCCAACACCCCCGAGGTGCCGATGGCCAGCGCCATCACCCCGGCCAACGGTCCAGGGCCCACCGCCACTAGGAAGATGATCCCGATCACCAGGTCGGGGATCGACCGCACGATGTCCAGCACCCGGCGCACGGGGATCTGGATGAAGGCCGGCGTGATGTTGCGCGAGGCGAGCAGGCTCAGCGGGATCGCCGTGACGATGGCCAGGGTCGTCCCCCACATGGCCATCTGGATCGTCTGCCACATCTTGGCGATGTAGAGCCCGATATTGCCGAAGCGGGGGCTCAGGA
>JANPKX010000142.1:0-4221 GCA_031426235.1 Alphaproteobacteria bacterium
TTGGCCGCCCTCGCCGCCGCCACGATCTCAGCCTCGGTCGCCTGGGGCCGTCCATAGCGCAAGTTCTCGCTCACCGAGCCGGCGAACAGATAGACGTCCTGCTGCACCACCCCGATGTTGCGGCGCAGATCATCGAGCCGGATGTCGCGCACGTCGGTCCCGTCCAGCCGGATGCTGCCCCCGCCGACGTCATAGAAGCGTGGAATCAGCGAACACAGCGTGGACTTGCCGATGCCCGAGGCGCCGACCAGAGCCACGAACTCCCCCGGCCGGATCTCCAGCGACACCCGGTCCAGAACCCGCCGTTCCGCGGCATGGTAGCCGAAGCTCACATTGTCGAAGGTGATCGCGCCGGCGGCCCGACCGATGGCGGCTGCGCCCGGTCGGTCCTGGATGTCCGGCGCGGTCTCCAGGATGTCCATGAACCGGTTGAAGCCGGTGTAGCCCATTTGCCAGAGCCGAACGAAGTTCACCGTTCGCGTGATGGGATCCACCAGGATCGCCACGCACAACAGGAAAGTCAGCAGGTCGCCGACGCGCAGGTCCGCCTGCACCACCCGGATGGCGCCGGCCACGATGACGCCCACCGTGATCAACTGGGCGATGGTGGACATGCCCACCGAGAACCACGCCTCGCTGCGGTAGCCGAACGCCTTGATGTCGAGGAACCGGGCATTCTCCCGCTCAAATCGCCGGGCCTCGGCTCGCTCGCCGACGAAGGACTTCACCACCCGGATGCCGGCCAGGGAGTCCTCGACCTGTTCATTGATGGCGGCGATCTGCTGCTTTCCCAGCCGCAGCGCCATCCGCATGCGTTCATTGAAATAGACGGCGTAGACAATCGCGACGGGGAAGATGCTGAGGATGATCAGGGTCAGCGGCAGGTCAATGAACGACAACAGGGTGACCGCGCCAGCGAACTTCAGGACCGAGATCGCAAGGTCCTCCGGCCCATGGTGGCACAACTCGCCGACGTCGAAGAGGTCGTTGGTCATCCGGCTCATGAGCTGGCCGACCCGCTGGCGGTCATAGAAACTGAACGACAGTTTCTGCAGGTGCTCGAACAGGTGGGTGCGCATGGCGCGTTCCATCTTCGCGCCCATCATGTGACCCTGATAGTCGACGAACAGGGTGCAGAGCGCCTGCACCGCCAGCAGCGCCAGCATCAGCGCGCCGGCCAAGTAGATCTGGTTCAGGACGGCGGCGACGTCGCTGAGGTCGGTCAGCTGGCGCGTGATGAAGCTGGCGCTGATCGGCAGCACCAGGGCGGTCGTCGCCACCAGGATGGCGCAGGCCAGATCGGCCATAAGCAACGGAATGTGCGGTCGGTAGTAGCTGAGAAGTTTGCGCAGCCGCCGTGCGGCGGACCTTGGATCTCTAGGGTCGGCGTCGACCCGGGTCGGTGAGGGCATTGATCTTCATGTCCAGTTTATGGGGGCCTTTCGGTTCGGACATGAAGGTTTTCATCGCGCGCTCCCGCTTCAGGCGTGTCGCCCAGGCGGAACTATGCCGCTGCAGCGCTGAGAACACAACGGCGTGATCGGATAATCGGATCAGGTCTGCGCGGTCAGGACGACGCCCAGGAGGATGGCGGCCCAGTGGGTGGCGGCGGCGGCCACGACGTGGCCGTGCCAGATGGCGCGGGCGTACTTCAGGCGCTTGTTCACGTAGAAGATCACGCCCGTCGAGTAGAGGACGCCGCCCGCCACCAGCAGCAGAAGCGCGTACCAGGCCAGGGCGTCGATCATCGGCTTCAGCGCCACCACGACCAGCCAGCCCAGCGCCAGGTAGACCGCCACCCAGAACTTTCGGTCAAGGCCCGGCAGGAACGCCTTGCCCAGGGCGCCGAGGCCCGCGATCGACCACACGGCCACGGTCATGCCCAGCGCCCAGCCGCCGGTCAGGCTGCCGGTGGTGAACGGGGTGTAGGAGCCGGCGATCATCAGGAAGATGCCGGCATGGTCCAGCCGGCGCAGGGTGGGTCGGTACTGGGGCTTGGCGAAGTTGTAGGCCGTCGAGAAGGCGAGCATGGCCACCACGCCCACGGCATAGATCGACACGCCCACGACCTTGGTGATGGAGCCGGCGCCCACCGCAAGCGTCAGCAGCACCACGCCACCGATCAACGCCAGGGTCAGGCCGACCACATGGACGACCAGATCCGCGCACTTGGCGGCCGGGGTGGGGTAATGCCGCGGCGGGTAGGGCCTGGGCTGCGCGGGCTCGGCGGAGACAGTCATCACGCTGTTGTACCCCGGCTCTGTGACTGCGTTAAGGCAGCATCGAGCGCCTCGCTTCAGGTCTGTACGGTGATGCCGGACGCCCGGCGGCGGCGCAGGCGTCCAGGATGATTCGCGGCAGAGTTGTCGCGTCGCCGACGACCAGCGCGAGGGGCTTCATCGCTAACCGGCCGCCACGCGCGCCAGCACCCGCTGCACCGCCGGGCGCGCGCCCAAGGCGGCGAAATGGGTGGCAATCTTTGGAAACTGAGCGATGTCGATGCCGTCGCGCGCCAGCCAGGTGGAGACGACATAGAAATAGGGGTCGGCCACGGTGTAGGCTTCGCCCATGAGCCACGGGGTCTTGAGGTAGCGCGTCTCGATCAGGGTCATGGCGTCGGCGAACACCAGCGGCGACTTGCGGCGAAGCTCGGCGATGGCGGCAGGGTCGTCGGCCCAACGATTGCCGCGCACCCGGTGCGCCGCGGCCGGGTGCACCCAGCCCGCCAGGTAGCTGGTGAAGGCCAACAGCTCGCCCATGGCGAAGTCGTCGCCCAGCGGCGCCAGGCCGGCCTGAGGGAAACGGCGGGCGATGTAGTCGAGGATGGCGGGCGTCTCGGTCAGCACGCCCCGATCGGTCTCCAGGGACGGCACCCGCGACTTCGGATTGACGTCCAGATAGGGGGCCTTGCGCTGTTCGTCCTCGGCAAACCTCAGGCGCTGGACCTGATAAGTCGCGCCGGCGTCTTCTAACGCGATCTCGCAGGCCAGGCCGATGGTGCCGGGGCCCGTGTAGAGTTTCAGCATGACGCCTCCCGTTGCCCCGGACAGTCGACCATACGGACTGGCCAATCAAGCGCTCCGGGTTCTGCAGCGCGGGGGCTTGCGGGGGGGCGCAGCGGCGACCACGGTGGCACCGTACCAAGGTCGTCCCATGAGTGAACCCGACTTCAGCGCAGCGCCGCGGCCGCCGGATCGCCCGGAACCGGACATGTGCTGCAACCGTGGCTGCTGCCCCTGCATCTTCGACTACTACTGGGATGCCCTCGACCGGTGGAAGGCGCGGGTGGAGGCCCTGGGCCTGGACCCAGAGGCGGTGCTCGCCTCGCGGCGCTGAGCGGCGGGAACCGAAATCGGGGTCGTGCGCTCAAGCTTTGCCGCACCGAATGAACGGGCGGGGGATGCAGGCCCATGGGCCTGCGCGGATGGAGACAAAGCGATGAACGTGAAGACCCTGGCCGTGATCGGCCTGATGGGCGCCGCCCTGGCGGCCTGCTCGCAGAAGACCGAAGACAAGGCCGCCGCCGCCGGCGACAGCGCCGCGACAGCCGCCGTCCAAGCCGGCGACACCGTGCAGTCGGCGGGCGCCGACGCTGTAAACAACACCGCCGCCGCAGCCGGGACCGCCGCTGCCGCAGCTGACGCCGCGGTGGACAATACGGCCGCCGCCGCTGACGCGGCGGCGGACCGTACCGCCGAAGCCGCCGGCGTGGTCTCGCGCAAGGCCGATGCCGCCGCCGATGCCGCCGCGGCCCAGAAGTAAGCTCGACGATGCAGCCGCCGCCGGACGCTTCGCGCGTCCGGCGGCGGAGACGGGCAATTTCCCGCTTTGATTTGCGCCACGGCAGGGGCTTAGCTTGCGTGAAACGATCACGTGAGGAGCACATCCCATGGCCGACAGCGCCGAGGCGATCACCGCCGCCGAGACCGACGAAGTCCTCTATGACGTCCGCGACCACATCGCGACGCTGACGCTGAACCGGCCTGACCGGATGAACACCATCTCCGGCCCGATGCTCAATCAGTTGACCCAACTGTTGCTGAAAGCCGACCGCGACCGCGACGTCCGGTGCATCATTCTAACCGGCACGGGCCGGGCGTTCTGCGCGGGACTGGACCTGCGCGGCGCCACCCAGGGTTCGACCGGGCTGGACGGAACCTCCACCTCCACCGACATCGACCTGCGCGCGACGCCTCCGACGGTGCTGTTCAACCTGGGCAC
>JANPKX010000143.1:0-8216 GCA_031426235.1 Alphaproteobacteria bacterium
GTGGCGGATGTGGTCCGAGGGCAGCAGCGGATAGACCCGGCGGTTGTTGACCAGTCCCCCGACCGAGATGCCGCCGAAGCCGACCCCATGATAGCCGCGCTCGCGCCCGATCAGCCGGATCCGCTGCCCCTCGCCGCGGGCGCGATGATAGGCGATCGCCATCTTCAGCGCGGTATCCCCCGCCTCGGACCCCGAGTTGACGAAGAACACCCGGTCCAGCCCCGGCGGGGCGATAGCGGCCAGCCGGCTCGCGAAGTCGAAGGCCAGCGGGTGGCCGCTGTTGAACGAGGAGGCGTAGTCCAGGGTCATTAACTGACGGTGGACCGCGTTCGCGATCTCCTCGCGTCCGTGACCCGCATTGACGCACCACAGCCCGGCGGTCCCATCCAGGATCTCGCGGCCATCGTCAGAGCGGTAGTGCATGCCGCTTGCCGAGACGACCATGCGCGGCGCGGCCTTGAACTGCCGGTTGGCGGTGAACGGCATCCAGTAGGCGGACAGGTCGGTCTGGTTCTTCAGGTCGTGCGCGGCGTCATCCATGGCGGTCCCCAATCCCCGGCCACGAAATCAGGTTCGGAACGGCGCGGCTAGACCTGCTGACGTGAGGTCAGGGTTGCCACCCCGTGCGGGGGGAATACCGTTCCTTCAAAGAACAGATGAGGCGGGAGAAACAGTATGGCGTGGGCGGACAACCCGGCGGGTTCCGATGCAGACCCCGCGGCCGCCGTTGCCTCTCGTGGCAAACCCTCAGCGGGGATCAAGTTCGCCTACAGCATGGGCCAGGTGATTGAGTCCGGCTACCTCGCCACGAACAGCTTCGTGTTCTTCTACTACACCGCGGTCCTGGGGATGTCGGGCAGCGTCGTTGGCGCGGCGCTGGCCATCAGCCTCTGCGTGGATGCCGCGGCCGACCCGCTGATCGGCTCCTGGTCCGACGGCCTGCGTTCGCGGCTGGGCCGGCGGGTGCCGGCCATGCTCCTGGGCGCGCCGCTCACCATGCTCACCATGGGCCTGCTGTTCGCCCCGCCATCGGGCCTGACGCCCCTGCTGCTCTTCGCGTGGCTCACCCTGACCAAGATCGGCGTGCGCGGGTTCGCGTCTCTCTACAACATCCCCTACTTCGCCCTGGGCGGCGAGATGTCGGACGATCATGTGGAACGATCCCAGATCGTCGCCATCCGTCTACTGTCGGGCATCGTCATCACCGTGTTGATCACCGCCGTAGCCTATTCCGTGTTTTTCTCCGGGGTCGGCGGCCTGCAGCGTCCAGACCGCTATCCGGCCTTCGGCTGGACCATCGCGGGCTTCATGCTGGTCGGCGCGTTGCTCTGTTGCGCGGGGGTCTGGCGCTATGCCGCGACCTTGCCCCAGCCGACCGCCAAGCCTGAGCCTATGGCGCGCCGTCTGCCGGGTGAAGTGGCGGAGGTGCTGAGCAACCCGACTTTCCGCACCCTGTTCTTCTCGATGCTGCTGTTCGCCAGCGCGGCCGGGGTCCACGCCGCGTTGCAGAACCACGCCTACGTGTTTGTCTGGAAGCTCAGGCCTGAGACCATCCAGGTCCTGACCTATGCCTATCTGGCGGGCATTCTGGCCGGCGTCCCGATCACGCCCCTGCTGTTGCGGCGGATCGAGAAGAAAACCGCCACCATCCTGGGCCTGTGCCTGGTGACGGCGGGCTGGATCGTGTTGCCCGGGCTGCGGGCCGCCGGCTTGTTCGCGCCGACGGCGACGGACGCCCTCCTGTGGCTCTCGCTGATGGGGCTGGTCGTGGGGCTGGGGACGGGGCTGATCTTCATCGCCTACCCGTCGATGATGGCCGACGCGGCGGAGGAGCATGAGCACCGCTACAACGCCCGTCGAGAGGGGCTGTTCTTCTCCGGCCTGGGCTTTGCGGGCAAGGCGGCGGGGGGTGTCGGCACCCTGGTCGGCGGCCTGGCGCTGGACGCGCTCCATTTCCCACGCGAGGTGGGGCGACAGGTGGGCGCGGTGGTGCCCGAGGAGGTGCTGCGCAGCCTGATCGCCGCCTGGGGCCTGCTGCCGGCCGCATTGGCGATCGTCGGCATCGTGGTGTTCGCGCCCTATGCGGTAACCCGCGCCCGGCACGCGGTCATCACCACCGCCCTGCGCGCGCGCCGGGCCGAGGACGTCAGTGCGGGACGTAGCTCCTGAGCACGTCGTCGATGATGCGCTCCAGTTTCTCGATGGTCGCGCACTGCTTGGCCACGTGGCAGAACCGGGCGTAGCGGTGCATGACGCTGTCGCCCTGCGCCCAATAGCTTTCGGGTTCGGGATTGAGCCAGATCACCGCGCGTGAGCGGTCGTGGATCTCGCGCATCAGGTCCAGGCGAGGATCCGCGAAGTTGGAGCGGCCGTCGCCCAGGAAGATCAATGTCGTGCGGCTGTCCAGCTTGTCGAGGTGCTGTTCCGAGAAGTCCTGCAGCGAGCGGCCGTAATCGGTCTGCTGGAAGCCGATCTCCTGCAGCACCTTCAGGATCGCGCCGTCGACGCCGTTCTCGTCGAGGATGTCGTTGACGCTGATCAAGCGGCCCGAGAAGGCGAACGCCTCCATCCGGTCAACGACCTCGTTCAGGGAATAGAGGAAGGTCAGCAGGAACTGGGCGGCGGCGGCCACGGACTTGCTCACATCGCAGATCGCCACGATGGACGGCTTGTCGACCTTCTTGATTTTCCACTCGATCTGAAACGGCACGCCGCCGTACCCCATGGACCGACGCAGCGTCTTGCGGACGTCAAGATGGCCCTTGCGGGCGGTCCGGCGGCGGCGGGAGTATTTGGCGGCCAGCCGTTTGGCCATCTTCTTCACCATGGCCTGCATCAGCACATAGTCGACCGGATCGACGCCGCCGTCGGCGTTCAGCGCTTTGCGGATCAGCCGCTCCTCGCGCAGCGCCTGGCCCGAGCCTGCGGCATAGAGATCGTGCTGGCGGGCGACATAGGCCTGGGCCTGCTCGAAGAGGCCGCGGCGCGCCGCGTCCAGCCGGTTCGCGAGGCCCTCGCCCTGGCCTTCGGGCATGCGGCGGGCATTGGCGATGATCCGCTCGATCTCCTCGAGGCCCATTTCCTCCAGCAGCCGGCGGGTCAGGCGCGAGCGCTGGGTGGAGAGGCGGATCTCGGCCACGCCGGCGCGCTCGGCGGCCTCTTCCATGGATTGCTGGATGGCGGTCGCGTCGCCGTTCAGCACCGCCTGAGCGAGGGGCGACTCCGCGGCCTGCTCGAGGTCGGCCTGGCTTGGCGCCTCGGGCTTGCTATCGGACGCCGGGGGCGTGATCGCGTCGCGGGCGAAGAAGGTGTCGAACACCGCGTCGAACCGCTCGACCTCGTCCGCCGACTTGGCCAGGGTCGAGCACAGGGCGTCTTTGAACAGCGTGCGGTCCGCATAGCCGACCACCGTCACCGCCCGCGAGGCGTCGATCGCCTCGGCCGGCGAGATCCGCACCTCGGCGGCGCGAAGGGCGCGGAAGAACTGCTCGAGGGTGTGCTGCATCACCGCTTATCCCGGCGAAGGCCGGGACCTAGATGGGATGGCCGAAGATTGGGCTCGCTTGGCTCGGCAGCCTTCCAACCGGAAACCACAGATTTCGATCTGGGTTCCGGCATTCGCCGGGATGAGCGGAGAGTTAATGCGCTCATCGCCGGTGCAGCAGCTCGACCACCTGCGGCTCGACGGCCACGATGTCCTGCTCGAACTTCAGGATGATGTTGAGCGTGTCGCGGACCACGTCGGGGCTGAGGCTGTCGGCGTGCAGCAGGACCAGGGCCCGCGCCCAGTCCACCGTTTCCGAGATCGACGGCGACTTGCGCAGGTCCATGGTGCGCAGGGCCTGGACGAAGGCGACCAGCTCGCGCGTCAGCTTGGCCTCGATGCCCGGCACGCGGGTGGCGACGATGCGCTCCTCCAGCGCGGCCTCGGGCAGGGGGATGTGCAGGTGCAGGCAGCGCCGCTTCAACGCATCGCCCAGGTCGCGGACATTGTTGGAGGTCAGGAACACCAGGGGCGGGGTCTTGGCCTTGATCACGCCCAGCTCCGGCACCGAGACCTGGTAAGCAGACAGCACCTCCAGCAGGAAGGCCTCGAACGCCTCGTCGGACTTGTCGACCTCGTCGATCAGCAGGACGCAGCCGTCATCCTGGCGCAAGGCCTGCATCAGGGGTCGCGGCTCCAGGAACGGCTCGGAGAAGAACAGGTCGCCCATGCCGTGCAGCCGCACCATGGCGGCGTCCATGTCGGGCGCGTCCGCCAGCGCCACGCCCATGCGGTCCTTCAGGATCTGGGTGTAGAGCAGTTGCTTGCCGTACTTCCACTCGTACAGCGCCTTGGACTCGTCCAGGCCCTCGTAGCACTGCATGCGGATCAGCGGCAGGCCCAGCAGGGTCGCGGTGGAAAGCGCCAGCTCCGTCTTGCCGACGCCGGCCGAGCCCTCGACCAGGATCGGCTTCTGCAGCTTGACCGACATGAACAGGGCGGTGGCGATGCGGCGTGAGGCGATGTAGCCGACGTCGCCCAGGCCCGTAATCAGCGCTTCGACAGACGACAGGTGGTCGGCGGCGGCCTGGGCCGTCGCAGGGGAAATGCTCAAGGGTTCGTCTTTCGAATAAAGGGCACGCTGGAGGCTGATTGTGCCAAGTGCGGCGCCCTGTGGCAAACAACTGTTTGATGGCGGTCGGAAGGCTGCGACTTCGGGCTTTACGGCGCATTCACGAAGCCGCGGTATGCGGGCTGCGTATGCGCGCATCCCGTTCGCTGATCACCGGCTCCGTCAGCGCGCGCGTCGCGCGGGCGATCCGGTGCGTCCGCTGAGATGTTCCGGCGTCTCTCCACCCGGCTAACCGTGCTTTACGCCGCCCTGTTCGGCGCGGTGCTGCTGGTCGTATCGCTGTCCGTCTTCCTGGCGATATCGAGCGCAGCGGAGCGACAGGTCCGGAGCGAGCTGGCCGCCACCGGCACCGTCTTCGATCGGGTCTGGTCCATGCGCTCGGAGCGCCTGCGCGAGGGCGCCAACCTGTTGTCCCGCGACTTCGGCTTCCGCGCCGCGGCAGCGACCGGCGATGCGCCCACCATAGAATCGGCCCTGGAGAACCTCGCCCAGCGGATGGGCCTGGATCGGGCCTTCATGGTCGATGCCGGCGGGCAGGTGGTCGGCGCGGCATTCAGGGAAGCCGACCGCAGGCAACTGGCCCGGGCGTTCGAGACCTCCGCAGACCCGTCCGGCGTGTTCATGCTGGAGGGCCAGCCCTACCAATTGGTCAGCGCCCCGGTGCTGTCGCCCGAGCTGATCGGCTGGGTGGTGTTCGCGGTGCGGTTGGACCAGGCCGAGATGCGGGCGCTGGAACGGCTTTCGGCGATCCCGCTGCAGGCTGCGGTGCTGCACCGTTCTCCGGGCGGCGTCTGGATCAACCCGCGCGGTTCATCAGAGTGGGCCGACCCTGCCGCCCGGGCGTTCATCGAGCGCTCTGTCAGGATGGGCACAGGGCCGGCGAGGCTGGACCTGGGCGGTGGCCGGGCGGTGGCCCTGGTCAAGTCGCTGCCGTCCATTGGACAGGCCGACAGGGCCGTTCTGGTGCTGCGCTATCCGCTGGCGCGGGCTCTGGCGCCCTATCGGCCGTTGCTGGCGATCGTGGCGTTGCTTGGTATCGGCGGCCTGGCCGTGGTGAGCTGGGGCAGCTGGGCGCTGGCGCGCGGCATCACCCGGCCAATCTCCGCGCTGGATGAGGCAGCCGGCCGTCTGACGCGGGGCGAGGACGCCCAGGTGGAGATCGGGGGCGCCGACGAGATCGGCCGCCTGGCCACAAGCTTCAACGCCATGGCCGACGAGATTCGCGAACGTGAGCGCAAGATCACGCACCAAGCCCTGCACGACGGCGATACCGGCCTGCCCAACCGGCAGGCGTTGGAACGGGTGATCGGAGCCTTGAGCGAACTGCCGGCAAGCCAGGTCTATATCTGCGCGCTGGGCTTCGATCGGTTCAGCCACATGCGTCACGCGATCGGCCACAAGCTGGCGGCCCAGACGGTGCGTATGGTTGGCAACCGGCTAAGCGGCCTGGCGCCGACCTGCGGCGTGGCCCGCATTTCGACCGACATGCTGGGGTTCGTGGTGCTCGCCGATGGCGAGGCCGCCGCCGTGCGGGACATCCAGCGCCTGCTGGCCGAGCTGGAGCAGCCGGTCCGGGTGGCCGGGGAGGCCATCGACGTGGCGCTGAGCGTTGGACTGGCGCCCCTGGACGGCGACGAGCCTGGCCCCTCCATCGAGCGCGCGAGCATCGCCCTAGACCAGGCCCGCAGCGCCAAGTCGAAGACCGCGGTCTTCGACGCCGAGGCCGATGGCGACCCGGTGGCCAATCTGTCGCTGATGTCGAGCCTGATCAACGGCATCGCCCAGGGGGAGCTGGTTCTCTGGCATCAGCCCAAGTTCGACATCCGACGCCGGACGGCGAGCGGCACCGAGGCGTTGGTGCGCTGGAACCATCCGGTGCGTGGCATGATATTCCCCGACGCCTTCATCACCATGGCCGAGGAGACGGGCCACATCCGGGCGCTCACCGAGTGGGTGGTGATCCAGGCTATCGCCGACCAACGGGCGCTGGCGGAGGCGGGGCACACCATCGACGTGGCGGTTAACATCTCGGGCCGGGTGCTGGGTGAGCCCGACTTCGTGGACTTTTGCGCGGCCCAGGTGCGGGACGCTGTCGGGCAGATTTGCTTCGAGATCACCGAGACCGCGGTCATCGAGAACCCCGTGGTGGCCCTGGCCATGCTGGGGGCCTTTGCCGACATGGGGATCTCGATCTCCATCGACGATTTCGGCAGCGGGCTGTCGTCGCTGGGCTATCTCAAGCGCATCCGGGGGCAGGAACTCAAGATCGACCGCTCGATCGTTCAGGATGTGACCCACAGCCAGCGCGACGCCCTGATTGTGCGCTCCACCATCGACCTGGCCCACAGCCTGGGCCTCAAGGTGGTGGCCGAGGGTATCGAGGACCACGCCACCTTCTCGATCGTCGCGGGGATGGGCTGCGACCATGCCCAGGGCTATCTGGTCGCCCGGCCGATGCCGCTGGAGCAACTGTTCGGCTTTCTGGCCGACGACCAGACCCGTTTGGCGTCCTACGCCTGAGGCGTCACCGCGCGGGTGCGGGGCGAAGGTCCAGCGCGATGGCGGTCCGTTGCGCGGGGCCGGTCACCGGCAGGGGTCGGCCGATCGCGGCGCGGGCCTTTAGGTCCGGATGCCATACCGTCAGGCTGGCGCCGCCGGCTGGCACATCCTCGATCACGGCGACGCCGTCCGCGCCGGACTTGGCCGCGTAGGGCGTGTCGGTGACGTAGATGAAGGCGATCATGGTGTCGTGGATGTTGCAACCAACCGATACGACGCCGGGCTTGTCGAAGGTGACGCTGCGGCTTTCGTCGCGCCCGTAGAGTTTCAGCTCGAAGCGTTTCGCCGCTGAGAACGAGTAAACGTGGTGGCGCACCTTGTCCTTGTTGGGGAAACTCACGCTTGAGCCGACCGGCACGACCAGAACATAGGGCGCGAACTGGACGTTCTGCTGCGCCATCACCCAGGCTCCGCTCAGCTTCACCGGGGCGCTGCTGCGCACGGAGCCGCTGGGGCGCACAATGACCACCGCGTCCCGCACCGGCTTTCCCGAGGCGTCCCGAACTTCGACCGTCACGTCGCCGGCTGCGGCTGGCGAAGCCAGCGTCAGGGCGAGGAACAGAGGAGACAGCCGGATCATGTCCGCAGGGTACGCGCGGCGCCTGAACCGGATGTAAAGGCGGCACGGTTATCAAGGCTCGTAAACATCTGGGTGGAGTCCCTTGGTATGCCTTTTCGAGCGGATCTGCTCGGCCTGGCGGTCGTCGCCCTGTCGTCGCCGGCCCTGGCAGATGATCTTCGACCGCTGGGGAAACTGCTGCTCACCGGCGGCGTCTCGACCGTGGAGGGTTCAGGCGGCGGCGGCCTGGCCAGCTGGGCGACAGTGACCGGATACGGCACGCGTGACGGCATCGGCGCCAACGCCCACGCGGCGGTCGTCGCCTTGCCCGACTATCAGTTCCGAAGCCAGGGCGCCGCCGTTGGCCTCTACGATCGCGTGGAGCTCTCCTACGCCCGTCAGGCCTTCGATACACAGCGGACGGGCGCGCGCCTGGGGCTCGGGAAGGGGTTCACATTCCGGCAGGACGTGGTCGGCGTGAA
>JANPKX010000144.1:0-6838 GCA_031426235.1 Alphaproteobacteria bacterium
CGGTCGCCGAGCGGTTCGGCTCCATCGATGCCCTGTTGAACATCGCCGGCGGCTTCGGCTGGGAAAAGGTTGAAGGCGGCGCGTATTCGACCTGGTTCGATCTCTATCGCCTCAACGTCCTGACCGCGACTAACGCCAGCCGCGCGGCGATCCCGCATCTGCGCCAGAGCGCAGGCGGGCGGATCGTCAATGTCGGGTCGGCAGCGGCGCTGAAGGCCGCGCTGGGCATGGGCGCCTACGCCGCGGCCAAGGCCGGGGTCCACGCCCTGACCCAGGCCCTGGCCGAGGAGCTCAAGCCCGACCGGATCACCGTCAACGCCGTGCTGCCCTCGATCATCGACACCCCGGCCAATCGCGCGGACATGCCGGACGCCGACTTCTCGGCTTGGGTAGCCCCCGACGATCTGGCCGCCGTGATCCTCTTCCTGGCGTCCGAAGCAGCGGGTGCGGTGACGGGGGCCTTGGTGCCCGTCACTGGGCGGGTTTGACGCTGTTACGCGAAAGCCGCACCGTGCTTTCGAAGACGGGCGTCAACTGATCAGCGATAGCCTAGGCGTCGGAACTCAGCCACACTGACGGTTCCTGGAGGGGACGCCCCAACGATGGGTGCTTGGATTCTGATCGCTGCCGCGGCTGCGCCGCAGGCGCGGGCCGTCGAGCCTGCCGCTCTCGCGGCCGCGCCGCCTGCCGTGGGGCGCGGCGTTATTGCCTATCCGCCGGCTTTCTTCGCCGAGGCCCAGCCGACCACCGCCTACGACATGGTCATCCGCCTGCCAGGCTTCACCTTCGACAAAGGCGCGACGGTGCGCGGCCTGGCCGGTTCGGCCGGCAACGTCTTGATCGACGGTCAGCCGCCGGTGTCGAAGAACGACACGCTCGAGGAGTTTCTCAAGCGCATCCCGGCCGGATCGGTCGAGCGCATCGACCTGATCCGGGGCGGCGCGCCCGGCATCGACATGGACGGTCGCTCGGTGATGGCCAATGTGGTCCGCAAGCAGGTCGCGGGCTTCAAGGCCGCCGTCGCGCCGACCACCAACCTGCTCTACGACGGCCGCGTGCTCAACAGCATCCGCGCCGAGGGCCAGTGGCGCTGGCCCGGCGGGCGCTCGGTCGAGCTGCAGCAGGTCTTCGGCAGGGGTCCCAACGAGGAACTGGGCGATGGGGTGCGCACGCGCTTCAACGCCAACGGCTCGACGCGGCTGCGCTCCAAGGTCGACGCCGACTCCGGCGGGCAGCGCATCTATACGATCGGGGCGTTCGAGACCCCGCTCCTGGGCGGGCGCATCCGGGTGAACGGCGCCTACCAGCTCAATCCGTCCTATGTGGAGCTGTATGACCGCATCGTCGGCGGCGGCAAGGAGTACGAATACAACAAGGTCGACCGGACCCAGATCGAGACCGGACTTCGGTTCTCGCGCCCGCTCAACCCGGCCACGAACCTGGAAGTCATCGCCTTCCGGCAGATGAACAACAGCGACACCTTCGCTCATTTCGAGGCGCCCGGGCTGACCCGCGACTTCCGCCTGGATCGGGAGAGCACGGAGATGGTGGGTCGCGTGACGCTGAAGCGTCGCCAGACGCCCCGGCTGTCGTTCGAAGGCAGCGTCGAGGGCGCGCTGAACAAGCTCGACAGCGCGACCACCCTGGCGGTGAACGCGCGCTCCATCCTGGTGCCCGCCGCCAACGTCCAGTTCGAGGAAAAACGCGCTGAGCTGACCGGCCGCGCCACGTGGCGGGCGCTCGACACGCTCACCCTGGAGGGCGGCCTTCGCCAGGAGCGTTCGACGCTGACCTCCAAGGGCGACGTCATCCTTGAAAAGACCCTGCAGTTCACCAAGCCGCGGCTCGCCGCCACCTGGGCGGTTGACCCGCTGACCCAGGTGCGGCTGCGGCTGGAGCGCGAGGTGGGTCAGCTCAACTTCGACGACTTCGTCGCGACCTCCAACGTGGCCTCCACGGGCACGCTGTCGGCGGGCAACCCGGACCTGACGCCGCAGCAGGCCTGGGTCTATGAGGCGGCGGTGGAGCGGCGGTTCTGGGGGGCGGGGTCCATCGTCCTGACTGTGCGCCACTACGCCCTCTCCGACGTGGTCGACCGCGCGCCCGTGTTCGGTCCGACCGGCGCGATCCTGGCCGACGCGCCCGGCAATATCGGCGCGGGGACCCGCAACGAGTATTCCGCCAGCGTGAACCTGCCGCTGGACCGCCTGGGCCTGAAGGGCGCGCAGCTTCGCGGGTCAATCACGCGGCGCGACACCGAGGTGACCGATCCGCTGACGGGTCTGAAGCGCGAAATCTCAGTGCTTCGCAGCGGCGACACGCGCGAGGGCTCGCCCGTCAGCCCGGTGAGCTGGGACATCCACTACACCCAGGACCTGCCCTTCATCCGCACCGT
This sequence comes from Alphaproteobacteria bacterium, assembly GCA_031426235.1. Classification (GTDB taxonomy): domain Bacteria; phylum Pseudomonadota; class Alphaproteobacteria; order Caulobacterales; family Caulobacteraceae; genus Phenylobacterium. Next base: position 2,396 of record JANPKX010000144.1, read on the forward strand.
CTGGGGCGCCGACATCATCGGCGGGTTCCGGGAAACGGCCTACCGACTGAGCGAGATCGAGACCCGCAAGATCAGCACCACCATCCTGCTGTTCGCGGAATACAAGGCGGCCTCCGACCTGACCCTGCGCGTCGAAGCCCAGGCGATGAACCAGCGCAACGCGCGCCGGATCCGCGAGGTCTACATCGGCCCCCGCACCCTGGGCCGCCTGGACTACACCGATGTGAGGAACCTGGAATGGGGCGGCAGCCTGTTCTTCCGGGTGCGCAAGACGTTCGGCTGAGCAAGGACGCGGCGGGGGGCGTATCGCCGATCGAACCTGGCGGAGGCCTGTTATGTTCTTGGTTTGTTCTTGACAAGCTGAGCCGCTCGTGTCACTTTAGGCCTTCGGAATGGGGGGCTGCATGCGACGGCGCGACGTTGATCCTGGATTGCTCGAGGGTGAAGGGTTGGACCGCTGGTACCGTCGGTCCTTCGGCGAGATCGAGGCCGAGCGAGAGGCGTCTCGACTTGCTCGGCACGAGGCGTTCTTTGCGACGCCAAGTCAGGAGCGCTCACCCGATTCAGGCGAAACCGGCCGGGCCAATGCCTCCGGCTCAGGTCGAGACTCGACTTGGCAGGAAGCCAGAGTTGTTGCTCCGCCGTCGCCAACCTTGAGGCCCGGCGGCGTTCGGATCGGCGTCCCGCCGACCACAGCCCGCGTACCCAACGTGACGTCCGCTGGCGGATTCTTCGACGGCCACAAACCCATCCCAAATCCCGCGCTGGGGCCCGCCTACATCAGTGACCTCCCCCAGCCTCTGAACGTCGTGACGCCGAAGGTGGGTGGGTGGTTCGAGCTCGGTGATGGGACACTCGTGAAGGGCGCCGACGAAGTCGAGCGCATCTACGCCGAGCAGCAGCGGCGGATGAGCGGCGCGGGGGATCCCGAACCTCCGGCGCGGGTGGATACAGCAGATCGTTTTCGAGACGGCGTGATCCCAAGGGCCGATCAACTTGAGAAGAAACAGCGAGAGAAGGATGCAACGTGCCACCCCAATGGCGGGTGGGAGCGGGATCCCGGCTTCGCGAAAAATCGCGAGAGGGGCCGTCGATACGAGACGCAGATCACTCGCGCGCCAGGTCTTGATTATGTCGTCAGAAACGACGGCGAGCGGCCTGTGAAATTCGACGGATGCGCCGTATGGGATCCACGGCGTCAGTTGCTTGAGGCCAAGGGGCCCGGTTATGCGAAGATCATTGCGTGGTCGCGGCGGAAGCCGCACCTAACCGGTTTCGCGAACGAATCGCCTAGCCAAGCCAGACGCCAAGCGACGGCCGCCCTGGGACGAACCACGGAATGGCATGTCGCCGAGCCAGAGGCTGTCCCGTACTTCTCCAACGTTTTGCGTCCGTATCCCTCACTCCGCGTGGAACAGACGCCGCCGAGATAACGTGGATCGCCACCTCGGAGCGAAGGAACCTCAAAGTGGCTTTAGAGGAGAGTGAACCCATGGAACACGACCCGACGTTTGGTCCCGTAATACCCATGGAGCGCGACGAAGCGTTCCCTATGGCAGTGCAAGGTCGGTGGGTCGCGGTAAGTGACCCTTCCCTCGAGGTCATAGTGGATGGCAGCGAGATCACTTGGCGCGGTGTCCAGATGGACTACCAAGTCAAAACGTTTCTCCTGCACGAGGACGGACGGATATGGGTAAAAGTAGAGTTCATGAACTCGAAAAACGCCAGCGATACACTCGACCTGATGGTCCGTCCCGATTGTGATATCTACGCTTTGAGCGACCAGCTATCCGCGCGGCTTATCAGGGAGCACGCTCAGCCAAGATCGGGCACGGCGTTGGAACCAATGGACCTGTCGGGCCCTGGGGCAGGGCTGAACTCGTTGGACGAGAGGCCGCGTTTCCGCCCGTCATGCAGGGCTCCTGGGTCGAAGAAAGTGATCCCACCTTGGACCTCGTGGTAGACGGCGCCGACCTGCGTTGGCGGGGCGTCGAAAGGGATTACCTGAATAAGACGTTCACCACCCATGACGACGGGACCGTCGGCGTGACCGTGGAGTTTCCCGATCAGGAAGCTGATTACGATTCCCTGGAGATGATCGTCTTAGAAGACGGTTCCATGTACGCTTACAACGTCCACGCCGTGGCTCTGTACGTACGACCGGTCTGAACTTTGCGGCGTCGTGGGAGAGGCGGTCTGCGTAGACGTCATCGCGAATTGCTTCTGCAGGGTGATATCCGCCAACTCTGGTTTGCGCTGGCGGCCCGGAAGGGACTCGAACCCCTGACCTTGGCTTTAGGAAAGCCCTGCTCTATCCGGCTGAGCTACCGGGCCGCGTGCGCAGAATCAAAGACTTAGCGAGAATCTGCGCTGCACCGCGACATCTAGGTCACAGATAGGTCACAAACTGTGCTCGAAAGCGTCTGATCGAGCGCTCGGATGCCACAGCCGACCGATGAAGCCAACCACGGAACGGCCTCTCCCACGCGTACCCGTTCGGTGGCCACGTGCAATCGCCCCGACACGACTGCCGCGACGAGCCTAGAGCGCCCGTTGCAGAGCCTTCGGTCCCTTTGCGGCCAACACCTCGAATGTCCCGGCGCGGTCCAGCCGATCCGTGAACGCCTTGATGGGCACCTCTGGCGACAGCCAGGCCTCTATCTCGTCAGGCGCTAGGACGACTGGCTGGCGAGGGTGACCGATAGAGGCCGTGTCGCCTCCAGCGGCCTTGGTGATCATGGCATAAGTGAGCATGGGGCCGCTGTCCGGCGGCTCAACCCGGTTGCAGAGACCCGCAAAGAAGAAGGCCCGCCCATCCGGATAGGAAAACCGATACTCCGTCTTGCCGCCGCTGCCGTCCTTGGCCTTGGGCGGGTCCTCGTTCCACTCGTAGAAGGCTTCGCCGGGGATCAGGCACCGCCCCCGCTTCGCCGAAGCTGAGAATGGCCATTTGCCATCAGCTTCCTCGCCCCTGGCGTTGTTGCAGCCCCGGCGGGTCTTCGACCATTCCGCCCATGTCAGGCCCGGTTTCCACGGCATGAAGATCCAGCTTGCCGCCGCTGGTGCGTAGCCCTCGTCGCTCGGCGCGATGATCTCCCCAACGTGTCCCGGGTAGATGTCGTCGGCCTGGACGTTCAGGCGGGGCGCGGTCCAGTCGAACAGGTTCGGGTTGGTGTCCCGAAAGACATCCATCTTGGTCCGCCAGTCGCCGGACGCGGCGTAGTGATTGCACATGCTGCCATCCTGCCGAACGATGCACCGGGCGCCTAGCCGGCCGTGGAGGAGTCGCCCTTGGCGCCATAGAAATGCGGGTCGCCGGTGAAGTGGTAGGCGGCCGTCCCGAGCCCCTGCCGCGCGATATCGAGGGCGTTGAAGTCCCGACCGTAGGGCCGGCAGCGGGTTTGGAGTTCGCGTAGCCGCCGCTCGTACGACCGGAGGGAGGCGAACGACTTGTTGGCCTCCGCCGCGTCCTTGAGGCGACCGTCCCCCTTTCTTTGCGGCGGATATTCCGCCTCCAGTTGGTGATAGAAGTACGGGCGTCGGGTGAAGTGGAAGGCCGCGGTTTGCAGACTGTCGAAGGCGATGCCGACGGCCAACCAGTCCGAACCCAGATGGTCGCACTCTTGCTGCAATCCCTTCAACTCGCGGGCCCACGGTGTCATCCCCTCGAAGGTTCCGGCAGCTTGTTCCCGGGCGCCAAGGCCGGAGTAGGCTCGATAGGTCATGCCCGAACGAAAGCAGAACGCAACTCCTTTGACGAGTCACATTCTGAGGTGCTGAGTGCAAGGTTCGGACCGGGATTAACGGACCAAGCACCCGCCTGCTGCGGTGAAAGACACGCAAGGTACGTGGAGGACGCAGCAGGTCCCCAGGTGACCAAACTTCGTGGCAAGGTCACCTGGCCAAGGTCATCAAATCGTTTTTTGGCGGCGTACCGGCGTCTAGGCTGACGTTCTAGGCGGGCTGATTGTAGAGGCTGGTCGGCCCTGGGTATTCGGATCCGTCGTCGGTACCCACCTCGCGCAGTACAAGCGCATTCACCATGGCGTTCAATCGCAGCACATTCCGACGCTGATCCGCCGCCATGGCCTGATTGACGATCTCGTTGGGGTCGGCGTGGGTGTCGTAGAGTTCGAGGTCATTCAGGCGCGAGAGCGTATCCCAGTCGGTGGGTGTGTGGTGTTGCGCGGGCGCGAAGTAGCGGGCGAACTTCCAGCGCCCGTCGTGGACGCCGCGATGCAGCCGTCGCTTGGAGAGGTCGTAGATCCGGTCGTAGTCGTCAGGCCCACGGTTGCTTCCCGACTTGGCGGCGCGCGGCTCCCACATGCTGGCGACGGCGTAGTTGAACAGATGTCCGCGGCGGTCTCGCTCGGTGGCCGCTGTCGGATTGGTCAGCAGGCCCGAGACATCGACACCGGGTAGGTCTGGAAATTTGGCGTTTGC
>JANPKX010000145.1:0-4237 GCA_031426235.1 Alphaproteobacteria bacterium
CGACGGTCGCCGTGTTCTCGGAGGACGACGCGTCGTCCCTACACATCCGCAAGGCCGATCAGGCGATGGCCCTGAGGGGCTCGGGTCCGGCCGCCTACCTGGATATCCAGCAGGTGGTGGCGGCCGCCAAGGCTTCGGGCGCGGAGGCGATTCATCCTGGATACGGTTTCCTGTCCGAGAACGCCGCCTTCGCTGAAGCGTGCGCAGCGGCAGGTCTGACGTTCGTAGGTCCGAGCCCGCAGACCCTGGCGCTGTTCGGCGACAAGGGCCGTGCGCGCGCCCTCGCCCAGGCGAGCGGCGTGCCGGTGCTGGCCGGGACCGACGGGCCAACCAGCTTGGCGGAGGCGCAGGCGTTTTTCGCGGCGAACGGGCCGCTCATGGTCAAGGCGGTGGCCGGGGGCGGCGGGCGCGGTATGCGGCCGGTTCTCGAGCTGGCCGATCTCGAGCAGGCCTTCGAGCGGTGCGCCTCCGAGGCCAAGGCCGCGTTCGGGAACGGCGAGCTCTACGTCGAGCGCTTCCTGCCGCATGCCCGGCACCTGGAGGTGCAGATCCTCGGCGACGGCGAGCGCGTGGTGCATCTCTACGATCGTGAGTGCTCCCTCCAGCGTCAGCGTCAGAAGGTGATCGAGATCGCCCCGGCCGACATGCTGCCGAACGCGGTCCGCGAGCGCCTGTTCGGCTATGGCGTGGCTCTGGGTAAGGCGGCCAGCTACCGCAGCCTGGGGACCATGGAGTTCCTCGTGGTTGGCGCCGAGGTCGTCTTCATCGAGGGCAATGCGCGCCTGCAAGTGGAGCACACGGTGACGGAGGCGGTCACCGGCCTGGACCTCGTGCGGCTGCAGCTGGAGATCGCGGCCGGCCTTTCCCTGTCCGATCTGGACCTTGCCCAGGACCAGGTGCCCGCACCGCGCGGACATGCCGTGCAGGCGAGAGTCAATCTGGAAACCATGGCGCCCGACGGTTCGGCGCGGCCGGCCGGGGGCGTGCTGTCGGCGTTCGAGCCCCCGTCGGGGCCAGGGGTGCGTGTGGATGGCTTCGGCTACGCCGGCTATCGCACCAGCGCGCGGTTCGACAGCCTGCTCGCCAAGCTGATCGTGCACGCGGGGCAGGGCGGCCTCGGCGCGGCGGTCGCCAAGACCTACCGCGCGCTCTCCGAGTTCCGGATCGAGGGATCGCCGACGAACATCGCCTTCCTACAGAGCCTGCTGGCGCATCCGGCAGTCGGTTCGGGCGATGTCCATACCCGCTTTATTGAAGAGCACATGGACGAGTTGACGGGGGGCCAGGACGCCCACCCTCGGCGTTACTTCGACACGGCCGCACCGGCCTCCGCGGCGAGCCCGAAGACGGTGGGCTACCAAGTCGATGCGGTCGACCCGCTGGCGATTTTGGCGCTGGGAAAGCAGGAAGTCGCCGGGGCTCTGGAAATCGCCTCGGAGGCTGAGGGTCCGGAAGGCTCCAAGCCTCTCTACGCCCCGCTGCAGGGCACGCTGGTGAGCGTCTCGGTGGCGGCGGGCGACCCCGTGCGCGCGGGTCAGCCGCTGATGATCATGGAGTCCATGAAGATGGAGCATGTGATCGCGGCGGAGGCCTCGGGCATCGTGCGGCAGGTCAATGTGGCCGCGGGGGAGACCGTCTATGAGGGTCACATCCTGGCCTTCATCGAGGCGAGCACCGAGGCGGGCGGCGAAAGCGTTTCGGAGGAGGCTGTCGACCTCGATTTCATCCGTCCCGACCTGGCCGAGGTGATGGCCCGGCATGAGAAGACCTTGGACGCCGCCCGGCCCGATGCCGTGGCTCGACGCCGCAAGACCGGCCAGCGGACGCCGCGCGAGAATATCGCCGACCTGGTCGATCCTGGCAGCTTCACGGAGTACGGATCGCTGGTCATCGCCGCGCGGCGCCGACGCAATTCCGTCGAGGAACTGATCGACACCACGCCGGCCGACGGCATGCTGATGGGCCTGGCCCAGGTGAACGGCGCGCTGTTTCCCGAGGACAGGGCCCGCTGCGCGGTGATGAGCTACGACTATACCGTCCTGGCGGGCACCCAGGGCGGCAACAACCACTGGAAGCTGGACCGTATGGCTGAGCTGGCCGAGCGGTGGCGGATGCCGGTGGTGTTCTTCACCGAGGGCGGCGGAGGGCGGCCCGGAGACACCGAGGGCGGCGGTTTCACCCGGGGCTTCGAATTCTGGGGCCGGCTTTCGGGCGCCGTGCCGCTGATCGGGATCAATTCCGGTCGCTGCTTCGCGGGCAACGCCGCCATCCTCGGCTGCTGCGACGTGATCATCGCGACGAAGGATTCGGCCCTGGGGATGGGCGGCCCGGCGATGATCGAGGGCGGCGGCCTGGGCGTGTTCCGCCCCGAGGAAATCGGCCCGATCAAGGTGATGCAGGAAAACGGCACCATCGACGTGCTGGTCGAGGACGAGGAGGAGGCGGTCGTCGTCGCCAAAAAGTACTTGTCCTATTTCCAGGGACCGCTGGCCGACTGGTCCTGCGCCGATCAGCGCCTGCTGCGACGTTCGATCCCGGAGAACCGGCTCAGGGTCTATGACGTGCGCAAGGTCATCGAGCTCATCGCCGATACGGACAGCGTGCTGGAGCTGCGGCCGAAGTTCGGGCTGGCCATGGTCACGGCCTTCATCCGCGTCGAAGGTCGGCCCGTCGGCGTGTTCGCCAACAACCCCATGCACCTGGGTGGCGCGATCGACTCCGACGCCTCGGACAAGGCTGCGCGGTTCCTGCAACTGTGCGAGGCGTTCGATATTCCGGTGGTGTCGCTGTCCGACACACCCGGCAACATGGTCGGCCCCGAAGCGGAAAAGACCGGCCTGATCCGCCACTGCTCGCGGCTGTTCGTGATCGGCGCCAACCTGACCGTGCCCATTTTCTCCGTGATCCTGCGCAAGAGCTATGGCCTGGGCGCCATCGCCATGACCGGCGGCAGCTATCAGGGGGCGATGTTCTGCGTCTCCTGGCCGACAGGCGAGTTCGGCGGCATGGGCCTGGAGGGCTCGGTCAAGCTGGGCTACCGCAACGAACTGGCGGCGATCGCAGACCCCGTGGCGCGTAAGGCCAAATTCGATGAAATGGTCGCGGCCGCCTATGCCCGTGGCAAGGCGCTCAGCCAGGCGCTGGGTCCGGCGCTGGACGACGTCATCGATCCGGCCGATACCCGCCGCTGGATCCTGGCGGGCCTCAAGAGCATCCCCCCGATCCCGCCACGCACCGGAAAGAAGCTGCGGTGGGTCGACAGCTGGTAGCGGCTGTCAGCGGGCGCGGCGGATCAGGTCTCCCAGAGTGATGAGGAGCCCTTCAGCATGCGCAGCAGGTAGAGCACGCGGGCGATGTCGTGGCCCTCGTGCGCGAAGATCACCTCGTACCAGACGTTCTCCGTCTTCGGACTTTCTGTCAGCTTGAGGATCTTCGTGCGGGCGAGATAGTCCACGCCGGCCATCAGCGGCCCGGCAAGGTGCTGGACCTCGAGCGCCCCGAACAGGCCCACGTGGGGCTTAGCCGATTTGGCCATCACCGCATCACGGGTCATGTGGGCCAGTCGAACCGCGTGCGAGGGCGGCAGCACGCCCCGCGCATAGGCCTGCGTGGTCTCGGTGATGGTCTGCAGCGACCGGGCCAGGGCCTCGGGCTCGATGCGGACAGGAAGATCTTCGTTCGTGTCGCCCACCGCCATGGCCGCCAGAATGCGCAAACGGCCCGGCTCAACCGGCGTCTGGCTTTCGAGGCGCTTTGCGAGCTCGGACTGCGCGTCGGGAGCCGCCGAGGCCGTACCCTGGCATATGAGCGCGCCGTCGTGGTCGTACATGGAAAGGCTCGCCCGTTCGGACCCGTCCTCCACCACCGCCTGCACCGGCTCGGCATCGACGGTCGCCTTGGTGAAATACAGCGACATCAGGCCGGTCTCGAACCAGGCCTCGCCGTAGGTCTCGACCAGCCGGGGGACGAACTGATCCATGTGGATCGAGCCGGCCACGGTCCCGCCGCGGAAGCCGAGCTTCTGGGCCGTGGCGTCGTCGTGGATCGACCCCTTGACCTCGGCCGCCGAGTTGCGGGGGCTGCGGAAATCCCCGACCCAGCGTTGCGATGACAGCGTTTCGCTCATGGCGTGCTCCGGTTCCTTGGCCGGTCGAACGCTGGCCTCCCGCATGCCCGGCGTCAACAGGCCGGGCTCTCCGAACGGATTGCACATCCGCCGGATTCGGCGTTCTCTGAA
>JANPKX010000146.1:0-3632 GCA_031426235.1 Alphaproteobacteria bacterium
GATCCGTCGCAGCGCCGCCATCGACCAGACCTGGAGCGCTCAGAGCATGACGGGCGTGACATACAATTTCTGACGCCCTCACAGCGTCGGTCGCGCCGGCTCTGACACTCCGGCGAACGACCTGACAAGAGCGCTCCCACCGCCCGGTCTAGAACGAAACAAAGATGACCCGATACTTTTCAAAGCCCGTTGTCGTGCTTGTCGCGTTGCTCGGGGCGACGATGCTCCCGATCATCCTGGCCCTTGTGCAGGTGGTGCAGATTCCACTGGGCGCGCTGCCCGAGGACAGTCAGCGCTTTAGCACCACACCAGTCTGGCACTTCATGCATGTGCTGGGCGCCGCCGCGTTCGGCATCCTTGGCCCCATCCAGTTCAGCCGCGTTCTGCTGCGTAGATATGGGCGCCTGCATCGCGCCATGGGACGCGTGTTCGTTGCGGCCGGGGCAATGACCTCCCTGAGTGCGCTGGGCCTGCTCTGGCATTTTCCCGACACGCCTTCCATGGCCATCAGCGGCGGGCGGCTGCTCTTTGGAATCGCCTTGGGCGCGTCCCTGGCCTTCGCGATGCAGGCCATCCACGTTCGGGCCTTCGTGCGCCATCGCAACTGGATGATCCGCGCCTATGCCATCGGCATCGGAGCCACGGCCGTGTCGATGGTGTTCTTTCCCATCTTCGTGATCACGGGAGAGGCTCCGACCGGCCCCGTCGCGGATGTAGTCTTCCTGGGGTCCTGGGCGGCCTGCATCGCTTTCGCTGAAGGGTTGGTGCGCAGGATGAGCCACAAGCACGTGGCCTGGTGCGCGCCCTGAGGCGGTCGCCCCTAGCCCTTCGAGGCCGCCACCATGGCGTCCCGCTCCGCCGCGGTCATCACGCGCCAGCGGCCCTCCGGCAGGTCATCCAACGGCAACGGGCCGATCCGCACACGCATCAGGTCCATCACCCGCAGGCCCACCAATTCGCACATCCGCCGGATCTGCCGGTTGCGCCCTTCATCCAGCACGAACCGGAGCACCTGGCCCTCGATCACGCTGACGCGGGCCCGGCGAAGCTGGCGGCCATCCAGCGCCAGCCCGTACCGCAGCCGCGCCAGCGTCGGCTCGTCGATCCGCCCGGCCACACGCACCACATACTCCTTGTCCAACTCCGACTGCGGCCCGATCACCGCCTTGGCCAGCACCCCGTCGTTGGACAGGATCAGCAGGCCATGGCTGTCCAGGTCGAGCCGGCCCAGCGGCGGCAGGCTCATCCTGGCGTCGGGAATGATCTGGCTCTCGCCCAAGAGCGCGGCCCGGGTCAGCAACCGAACCGCCGGCGTATAGCCTGGCTCGGGCTGGCCGGAGACATAGCCCACCGGCTTGTTGAGGATCGCGGTAAAGCCCTCAAGTCGCCCCTCGGCCTTGTCGGTCAGGGTCAGGGTTTGGCCGGGCGTGATCTTCCGGCCCGCGTCCTCGACCCGCTCCCCGTCGATATAGACCAGCCCCTCGCCGATGAGCGCCTCGGCCTCGCGGCGCGAACACACCCCGGACTGCGCCAGCCAGCGGTTGACCCTCTGGGGCTCGGCTTCGTCATAGGTGCGCGTCCACGCCATCGGAGACCTTTGGAGTTGGCGCGCCCTGCAGGACTCGAACCTGCAACCGCCCGCTTAGAAGGCGGGTGCTCTATCCGGTTGAGCTAAGGGCGCCTGAACTGGAGCTCAGTGCGTCCAGGGGGTTCTTCGGCCGAACGCGAAGTTGTCGGCATAGGCCTTGAGGATACGCTTGGCCGGTTTGGGATCGAACAGTTGGAAGGCGATGCCGTGCGCCTCGGCATAGCGGACCGCCTCCTCCTGGGTGTCGAAGTTGAGCCGAACCTGGCTGGACGCCGTATCGCTGGTGACGGTCCAGCCCATCAGTGGGTCGGGGCGGCGTGCATCGCTGGGCTCGAACTCCAGGACCCAGCCCGCCAGCCGGGCGCGGCCGGACTGCATGGCGGTCTTGGCGGGGCGATAGATGCGCGCGAACATGCCGGACTTCCCAATTCCATTCCCAACGTGGTCGGGGCGGCAAGATTCGAACTTGCGACCCTCTGCTCCCAAAGCAGATGCGCTACCAGGCTGCGCTACGCCCCGAAGCGTTGGAGCACCGTCCATATGGGGGTTTCGGGATTTCCGCAAACCTAAGACGGCGGGCGCGGGCGCTCCATGATCTTGAACACGCCGGAGGCTCGCAGGATGTCGACGCCGCGCACATGCAGCCGTCCATCTGCGAAGGCGACGTCCTTGGTGGCGCGACTCATGCGCGCCTCGCCGATCACCCAGTCGCCCTTGCGCGCCATGTGCAGGAAGTCGAGCGACAGGTGGATGGTCACCGCGATCTTGCCCGTGCCGCGCCCCACCGCGCTGGCCAGCAGCCCGTCGGTGAACGCCGAGAGCATGCCACCGTGGACGATGCCGATGCCGTTGGTATGGCGCGCGAGGGCAAAGAAGGCCTGGATGACGCCACCGTCCTCGCTCGCCTTGGTGAAGTAGGGTCCGTTCAGGGTCGAGAACACGCCCCGCCCCGGCATGGCGACGAAGCCCTCTGGCGGCGCCGGGATCGTCTCGGTCATGGTCGGCGAGCCTTCGGGATCAGCGTGACTTCGTAAAGTCGCGGCCAGTTCTTGCCGGTAACGAACAGTCGGTCGGCCTTGGCGTCATAGGCGATGCCGTTGGCGACCGCGTCGGCGTCGCGCCGGCGCTGGGCCTCCGGCAGGCTGGAGAGGTCGATCCAGCCCTTCACCGCCCCGCTCTGGGGGTCGATGCGCGCGATGAGGTTCGTCTGCCAGATGTTGGCCAGCACCTCGCCCTTCACCCACTCCAGTTCATTGAGGTTGGCCACCGGCCGCCCCTCGGCGGTGACCCGCACACGGCGGATCTCCTTGAACGTGGTCGGGTCGAGGATACGCAGGTACGGCGTGCCATCGCTCATGATCAGGTGGCGGCCATTGTGGGTCAGGGCCCAGCCTTCGCCGGGGTAGCGGAACGAGCGCCTGAGGGCGAACGTCTTCAGGTCCCAGCGAAAGCCCACCTGGTCGCGCCAGGTCAGGCTGATGATCTCATCGCCCCAGGGCACAATCCCCTCGCCGAACAGGCTGGGCGGGATCGCCTTCACCTGCATCACCGCTCCATCGCTCAGCCTTACCCGACGGATGTTCGACTGCCCGACCAGGCCGGTGCTCTCGAACAGCCAGCCGTCGTGAACGAATAGGCCCTCGGTGTAGGCGCTTGTATCGTGGGGAAAGGCCGCCTTGACCTTCACGCCCTGGACCGGCAGGGCGCCCGAGGCCGGCGTGGCGGCGAAGAGGGCCAGGATTCCGAGAACCACACGCAGGCGAACAGACACGGACAAGCCCTAGGCTCCGATTGGCGGGGTCTCTTATTGGAACGGTCGCCGCCGCCGGGCAAGCGGCGGGTGCGCGCGGCCCTAAAGCTGAGCCGCCTCGATGTCGGCGACCACCAGGCCCTTGGGCCCCTCGGCAAAGCGGACCATGACCTTTTCGCCCGGCTGCAGGTCTTCGATGCCCGAGCGGCGGAGGGTCTCGATGTGGACGAAGATGTCGCCGGGCCCGGCGTTGCGCACCACGAAGCCATAGCCCTTGGCGCGGTTGAACCATTT
>JANPKX010000147.1:0-1919 GCA_031426235.1 Alphaproteobacteria bacterium
GCGGGCGGATTGTCTGCGTCGGCACCACGTCCTTGCGACTTCTGGAGAGCGCCGCCGATCCGGACGGCACGATCCGCGCGTTTCGGGACGAGACGGCCATCTTCATCACGCCGGGCTACCGGTTTCGCGCCGCCGATGGCCTGATGACGAACTTCCCCCTGCCGAAATCGACGCTGTTCATGCTGGTCAGCGCCTTCGCCGGGACATCCACGATGCGGGCTGCCTACGACCACGCCATCGCGACGGGCTACCGCTTCTATTCGTACGGCGACGCGAGCCTGCTCTGGCGCGCGGACTGATGGGCGCCTTCCCGTTCACGATCGACGCGACGGACGGCCGGGCGCGCACGGGCGTGCTGGCGACGCCCCGCGGCGACATCCGTACGCCGGCGTTCATGCCTGTGGGGACTGCGGGCACCGTCAAGGCGTTGACGGTCGAGCAGGTGGCGCAGAGTGGAGCCGACATCCTGCTGGGCAACACCTACCACCTGATGCTGCGGCCAACCGCCGAGCGCATCCACCGCCTTGGGGGCTTGCATCGGTTCATGCGTTGGACGCGCCCGATCCTGACCGACTCCGGCGGCTTTCAGGTCATGTCGCTGGGCCGGATCGCCAAGGTCACGGAGGACGCGGTGACCTTCCAGAGCCATATCGACGGCAGCCGCCACGTGCTGACGCCAGAGCGTTCCATCGAGATCCAGGCCGACCTGCTGGGGTCTGACATCGTCATGCAGTTGGACGAACTGGTCGCCCTGCCATCCAGTGACGAGGCGGTGGCCGCGGCGATGCAGCGCTCGGCCCGCTGGGGCGCGCGTAGCAAGGCCGCGTTCGGAGAACGGTCCGACCAGGCCCTGTTCGGCATCCAGCAGGGCGGGGTCAGCGAGGCGCTGCGGGGCGAGTCGGCCGCGCGCCTGATCGAGACGGGCTATGACGGCTATGCGATCGGCGGCCTGGCGGTCGGGGAGGGGCACCAGGCCATGGTTGAGGTGCTGGACTTCGCCCCGGCCATGCTCCCCGCCGAGCGGCCGCGCTACCTGATGGGCGTCGGCAAGCCCATCGACCTCGTCGAGGCGGTCTACCGGGGCGTGGACATGTTTGACTGCGTCCTGCCGACCCGCTCAGGCCGCCACGGCCAGGCCTGGACCTGGGAAGGTTCGATCAACCTCAAGAACGCCCGCTTCGCCGAGGACGACACGCCGCTGGACCCTGACGGCCACGTGTCGGCCAGCCGCGACTATTCCAAAGCCTACCTCCATCACCTTGTGAAATCGGAGGAAATCCTGGGCCAGGTGCTGCTGAGCTGGCACAACCTGGCCTTCTACCAGTCCCTGATGGCCGCCCTCAGGACCGCGGTCGCGGCGGGGCGGATTGAGGCGTTCCGCCAGGCGTTCGCGGCGCGGCAGGCTCGGTCCGGGTCGGAAAGCGCGGCCTGATCCCACCGGCTTCAGGCGTGGCTGTCGCAAGAGCGCTGCGCTCATGGCTGGGCGTCGCAGGCGGACCGCACCCGCGGGCCTCCCCCAGGCCCTTGAGATAGGCCCGGCGCACGCTGCCTGCGAGTATGGCGTCCTGCACCCGGCGGTCGTGGGCCGCGGCTCCGGTCACCCGTCGCACCACGCCCCGGAAGGGGATCGCGCCCGACGCCAGATCCGCGCCCAGCCCCAGCGCCGTCGAGCGCCCCTTCTCCACCATCGTCGGATCCTCTGCCGACAGCCGGTCGATGTCGGGGCCCAGCGCCTCCTCCAGCGGCATGATCAGGTTGATCAGTTGGCGGCACGTGGCCTTGGCAGGGGGGCGCGCATACGGATCGGCCAGGGCCGCCAGCAGGACGTCGGGAATCTCTGTCTTGACGACATTCAGGTCCCGCAGCGGTGCGGTGACAGCGCCCTGTACGCTGCCGCTCTTCACCTGGTCCGACGTCCT
>JANPKX010000148.1:0-6222 GCA_031426235.1 Alphaproteobacteria bacterium
AGGTCAACACGGCGGCGCGGTCGAAACGCAACGTCCAGCGCCACTACGATCTCTCGGGCGAGATGTACAAGCTCTTCCTCGACGACGATCTTCAGTATTCCTGTGCCTATTTCGAGCGGCCGGACATGACGCTGGAGGAGGCCCAGCTCGCCAAGAAGCGGCATATCGCGGCCAAGCTGCACGTGCAGCCCGGCCAGAGCGTGGTCGAGATCGGCTGCGGCTGGGGCGGCCTGGCCCTCACCCTCGTCGAGGAGTCCGGCTGCGAGGTCGACGCCATCACCTTGTCGGTCGAGCAACTCAAGGTCGCCCAGGCGCGCGCCGAGGCCAAGGGCCTGGCCCACAAAGCCCGTTTTTCCCTCACCGACTACCGCGACCTGAAGGGGACCTACGACCGGGTGCTGTCGGTCGCCATGTTCGAGGCGGTCGGCCGGCCCAATTACCAGGAGTACTTCGACGGCGTGGCCCGGCTGATGAAGGACGACGGCGTCGGCCTCGTTCATTCCATCGGCCGCCCCGAACCTGGCGTCACCAATGCCTGGATCGACAAATACATCTTCCCGGGCGGCTACAGCCCGGCTCTCAGCGAGGTCATGCCGGCCATCGAGCGCGCCGGCCTCATCGTCACCGACGTGGAGATCCTGCGCCTGCATTACGCCGAGACCATCCGCCACTGGCGCGACCGTTTCGAAGCCGCCCGCGCCGATATCGCCAGCCTCTACGACGAGCGTTTCTGCCGCATGTTCGAGTTCTACCTCGGCATCGCCGAACAAAGCTTCCGCGCGCGCCGCCAGTACATCTGGCAGATCCAACTCGCCAAACGCGTCGACGTCCTGCCCATCACGCGCGACTACATCGCGCAGGCCGAGCGCACGTTCGCCAAGCCGGCGCAGCGGGTGGCGTGATTTCGGCGCGAGCCCAGATCGCCCTCGGCCCCAGGGCGCCCCTTGAACCCCAGCGCCCCAGGAAGCTGTCGCCGTGCAGCATGGGTTCACGCGGAAACGCGCGGATGGAAATGTCTGCGCGCCCACCCCAAACCCCGCTCATCCCCGCGGGCGCGGGTCGGGGTGAGGCGGCGGGTCCAGGCAAACGGCCGCGTGAAATATGTGGAGGCGCCCAGAAACCGCCGCTAGGGTCAGGTTGAACCTCGCGATCGTTTGTCTGGAGACACCGCCCATGCGCCGCGCCCTTGCGCTCGCCACCCTCGCCGCCGTCGCCGTCGCCGGCTCTGCATCCGCCGAGACCTGGACCAAGTTCTTCACCATGGAGAACGGGGCCGACGTCTCGTACGACGCGGACTACACCTACAAGGACCGCCAGAGCGGGCGGCTTATCGTCATGCAGGCCCTGTCCAAGGGAACCCTGGGTCCGGCGGCGCCGGGCCGGGCTGACAGCGTCGGCAGCGTGGTGGCCCTGGACTGCGGCGCCAAGAACCTCATCGCCCTCGCCAGCTACCGCCCGAATACCCCGCTGGACGTAAAGGCGACCTGGCGCAGCGACACTCCGAAGAAGGCCGGGGGCGCCGACAACGAGGCGTTGATCAAGGCCGTCTGTCCGCACGCCGACCACGTGCCAGTGAAATAGGCCCAGGGTTATGGCCGGGGCCCTGCTCGATCACGTCACCCTGAAAGTGACGGACTTCGCGGCTTCGGCGACCTTTTATGATGCTGCGCTGGCCTCACTGGGTTTGTCGCGGCTGTTCGGCGACGGCGAAACGTTCGCGGGCTATGGCGCCGAACGCCCGTTCTTCTGGATTGGCGCGGGCGGCCTGGGCGGTGGCGCGCACGTCGCCTTCACCGGGCGCGACCGGGGCGCCGTCGAGGCCTTCCACGCCGCGGCGCTGACCGCCGGCGGGCGCGACAACGGCGGGCCTGGCGTGCGCGCCCACTACCACCCCACCTACTACGGCGCCTTCGTCCTGGACCCCGACGGCCACAACATCGAGGCGGTCTGTCACGCGCCGCCAACGCCCTAAAACGCTTGTTTGAATGGGCGCCTTGGGGCAAGGATAGCGGCCAAAGCCAAAGCCTTAGGGAGCGAACCCATGACCATGACCGCAGACCGGCCCGCCGCCGGCGCCGGAAACAGCTTCAACCTTAATCCGCAGGATGATCTGAACGACCTGCGGATGTCGGCCAAGGCTCTGCCGCTGCTGAACAAGGTCAAGGCGTTCATCGTCGATGTCGTCAATCCGATGAGCGAGGCGTTCCACGCGCTGGACGCCAAGAAGCCCGACATCTGGTCGTACGCGGATGGCCAGCTCGAGCTGCTGGAAGAGGCGAAGGACAAGGCCAAGGCCGCGGGCCTGTGGAACTTCTTCCTGCCCAACGCCGAGACCGGCGAGGGCTTGTCCAACCTCGACTACGCCTACATCGCCGTCGAGCTGGGCAAGAACCGCATGGCGTCGGAAACGATGAACTGCGCCGCGCCTGACACCGGCAACATGGAAGTGCTGGAACGGGTCGGCACGCCTGAGCAGAAGAAGCAGTGGCTGGAGCCCCTGCTGGCCGGCAAGATCCGCTCGGCCTACTGCATGACCGAGCTGAATACCGCCTCGTCCGACGCCAAGAACATCGACACCCGCGCCACCCTGGTGGGCAACGAGTACGTCATCAACGGCGAGAAGCACTACATCTCCGGCGCCGGCGACCCGCGCTGCAAGGTCATGATCACCATGGTCAAGACCGGCGAGGAGAACGCCCCGCCGCACCTGCAGCAGTCGCAGATCCTGGTGCCCCTCGACACCCCCGGCGTACGGATCGTCGGCGGCCAGCACGTATTCGGCGATCCCGACGCGCCGCACGGCCATATGCATGTGATCTTCGACAACGCCCGCGTGCCGGCCTCGAACATGCTGCTGGGTGAAGGCCGCGGTTTCGAGATCAGCCAGCTCCGCCTGGGCCCTGGCCGTATCCACCACTGCATGCGCGCCATCGGCTCGGCGGAAAAGGCGCTGGATCTGATGGTCACGCGCGGCCTGACCCGCGTGGCGTTCGGCAAGCCGATCATCCAGCTGGGCGGCAATATCGAACTGGTCTCCAAGGCCCGCATCGACATCGAGGCCATGCGCCTGATGGTGCTGAAGGCCGCCAAGGCGATGGACGTCCTGGGCAATCAGGAAGCCCGCATCTGGATTCACATGGTCAAGGCCATGGTTCCGGTGCGCGTCTGCGAGATCATTGACCAGGCGATCCAGATGCACGGCGCCCTGGGCGTCTCGCAGCACACCCCGCTGGCGCGCATGTACGCCCAGACCCGCACCCTGCGCATCGCGGACGGCCCGGACGAGGTCCACCATATGGTCGTGGGCCGCAACGAGCTTCGCCAGTACCGCGAAATGCCCTCCGACATGGGCGCTAACGCGGCCGTGTTCCGCAACTAGCCCGGCTTGCAGGGCAGACGATCGGAGCGTCCGCGCGAGCGGGGGCTCTTTTCGTTTGGGAGGACCCCTCAGTCAGCTTTGCTGACAGCGCCCCCAGCCGGAGCGCAACTGGCCAATCCCTCCCCTGTCGGGGGAGGTGGCGGCGAAACCGTCGGAGGGGGTCCTCAAGGGCCGAGCAACGTGGCTATCGCGGGGCGCCGCCCTGTGCTGAACTCTCTCCAAAGAACGGTACGGGGAGGGTTTGGGATGAAGCAGCTATGGATGGCCGCCGGAGCGGCGGCGGCGTTGGCGGCGCCTGGGCTCGCGCACGCGCAGACCTCCTGCTCGGACCTCAAGGCCACCCGCCTCCCCCACGCCGAGGTCACCGCGGCGGTGTCCGACCGATCGGGGCCGGCGGAACTTTGCAAGGTCAGTGTGATCAGCCGTCCGACCGCGGACTCTGAAATCCGCATCGAGGTCTGGCTTCCAGTAGGCGCGGCCTGGAACGGCAAGTTTGTGCAACTGGGCAACGGCGGCTTCGCGGGCTCGATCAATTCGGCCGGCGTCAAGCGGATCGCCTCGCAGGGCTATGTCGCCGCCGCCACCGACAACGGCCATCAGGCCATCGGGACCTCGGCCGCCTGGGCGCTGGGCCACCCCGAGAAGCTGATCGACTTCGGCTACCGCTCGCTCAAGGAAACCACCGAGGTCGCCAAGGCGCTGATCCGTGCGCATGCGGGCGCGCCGCCGCGCAGCTCTTACTTCTTTGGCTGTTCAGATGGCGGACGCGAAGCGCTGATGGAGGCGCAGCGTTACCCCGCCGACTTCGACGGCATCGTGGCCGGCGCCCCGGCCAACAACATGAGCCTGCTGTTCGGCAACGCCGCGGCCCAGCAACAGGCCTTGGCGCGTCCCGGCGCTTATCTCGACAAGGCGGCCCTGACCCTGCTGCAGACCTCGGCGCTGAAGCATTGTGGCGGCGAGAGCTTCATCCGCGACCCCGCCGCGTGTCGGTTCGATCCGGCGGCCCTGCGCTGCAAGGGCGGGCAGTCGGAAGGTTGCCTGACCCAGCCCCAAGTGGCCGCCGCCAAGGCGATCTACGGCGGGCGGGTAGATCCCCGCAACGGACGAGTGGCGATGGCCGGCATCGCCCCGGGGGCGGAAGCGCTGAACGGGGGCTGGCAGGCCTGGATAACCGGTCCCTCGCAGGCGCTCAACAGTCAGGCGGCGAGCTACCAATTCGGCTCCAATGCCTTCAAGTATTTCGCCTTCGAGGATCCGGCGTTCGACTTCCTGACCCTGGACCTTGGCGCCCAGTTCGATCGGGCCCGGGCAAAGATGAGCCCAATCATCGACAGCGCCAGCACCGACCTGTCGGCCTTCCGAAAGCGTGGCGGCAAGTTGATTCAATTCCACGGCTGGAACGATCCGGCGATCCCTGCCGCCGCGTCGATCCGCTACTACGAGGACGTGGGCCGGACGATGGGCGACACCAACGGCTTCTACCGCCTCTACCTGGTGCCCGGCATGCTGCACTGCGCCGGCGGCAATGGGCCGGGGACGGTCGACTGGCTGGGCTTGCT
The DNA here is from genome assembly GCA_031426235.1 of Alphaproteobacteria bacterium. Taxonomy (GTDB): domain Bacteria; phylum Pseudomonadota; class Alphaproteobacteria; order Caulobacterales; family Caulobacteraceae; genus Phenylobacterium. Next base: position 4,942 of record JANPKX010000148.1, read on the forward strand.
CGACAAGTGGGTCACGGCGAAGGACGCGCCGCAGTCGGTCACGGCGACCTCCGTCGCGAACGGCAGTCAGCTGCTGTGCCCCTATCCTGGTGTCGCCAGGACGGACGGCAAGGGCGGCTGGGCCTGCTCCACCCGCCGGAAGGGTTGATGGCCATGTTGCGCTGGAGAGCGATACTGGCTGCCGCCGCCCTGGCCGCGCCGTTGGGCGCGCATGCCGAGACCGCGTGCCGAGACCTCATGGCGACGCGGCTGCCGCATGCCGAAGTCACCTCTGCGCAGGTCGAAGCCCTGAAATCGGGACAGGCCTGCCGCGTTATGGTGACCAGCCGGCCGACGCCGGACTCCGACATCCGCATCGAGGTGATGATCCCATTGGGCTCGGCCTGGAACGGCAAGTACGTGCAGGTCGGCAACGGCGGACTGGCGGGCTCGATCCCGTCGGCGGCGATCCGCGCCCGCGCCGAGGGCGGCTACGCGGCGGCCGGCACCGACGATGGCCACGTGGGCAACGGCCGCACCGCGATCTGGGCTCTGGGCCATCCGGAGAAGATCGTCGATTTCGCCAGCCGCTCGCTGAAGGAAACGACCGACGCGGCGAAAGCCTTGATCCGCGCCCAGAAGGGCGAGGCCCCGAGCCGGGCCTATTTCGTGGGCTGTTCGGCCGGCGGGCGCGAGGCGCTGATGGAGGCGCAGCGCTATCCGGCCGACTTCGACGGCATCGTCGCGGGCGCCCCGGCCAATTACAACACCCTGCTCGCGGGCGGGCGAACCTATATGCAGCAGATACTGGCCCGCCCGGGCGGCTATCTAGACTTGGCGGCCCTGAAGTTGCTGCAGGATGCGGCGCTGAAGCAGTGCGCCGCCGGCGGCCCTTTCATCCGCGACCAGATGGCCTGTCGCTTCGATCCGCGCCGCCTTCAGTGCAAGCCGGGCGCGACCGGCGCGTGCCTTACGTCGCCGCAGCTGGCCTCGGCCCTGGCGCTCTACAACGGCCGGCCTGGCCCGGGCGGCCGACCCCTCTTCCCAGGCTACGCGCCGGGGGCCGAGGCGCGCGACGGCGGCTTCCAGGCCTGGAACACGGGAACCTCACCCGCGTCGATCGTCGAGGCGGCCGGCTACGCGATCTCCAGCCAGTTCATGAAATACTTTGTCTACGGCGACCCGGCCTTCGACTTCCTGAAGGCCGACGTGGGTCCGAAGTACGACCGCGACCGCCGCAAGGCCGCGGCGATCCTCGACGCCGTCGACCCCAACCTCCGCGCCTTCATGGCGCGCGGCGGC
>JANPKX010000149.1:0-2916 GCA_031426235.1 Alphaproteobacteria bacterium
GCGCCTTCCAGAAGCTGCGCGAAGAGCGCGGGGACGGCGGCCAGAACATCGACCTGATCTCGATGCTGGCGCGCCATCCCTCGACCGCCGCGATGTCGATGGAACAGTACCAGGGCACCGTAGTGCTGCTGATCATCGGCGGCAACGATACCACGCGAAACACCATCTCCGGCAGCATCTATGCGCTGAACAAAAACCCGGACCAGTACGCCAAGCTGCGCGCCGACCCGTCGCTGATCACCTCCATGGTCTCCGAGACGATCCGCTGGCAGACGCCGCTCGCGCACATGAGCCGTGTGGCCACGCGCGACGTGGAACTTGGCGGCAAGCTGATCCGCAAGGGCGAGCGGGTGGTCATGTGGTACATTTCGGGCAACCGGGACGAGAGCGTGATCGAGACCCCGAACGCTTTCATCATCGACCGCGAGCGCCCGCGCCAGCACCTCTCGTTCGGCTTCGGCGTCCATCGCTGCGTCGGCAACCGGGTGGCTGAAATGCAGCTCACCATCATCTGGGAAGAGATCCTCAAGCGCTTCCCGGAAATCCATGTGGTCGGCGAGCCGACGCGGACCTACTCGGGGTTCGTGCATGGCTACGAGAGCATGAAGGTGATCATCCCGTCGCGCGCCTGACGCGGCCGGGCGATCAGTGTAAGGCCAAGCCATGCGCGATACGGCCGTTCTTCATTCCCCCGAGCAGAACCCTGAGATCCTGGCGGCGCCGCGCCGGCGGGACGCCCAGGCGACCCGGGCGGCCATCCTGCAAGCCGCCCAGGTGCAGTTCGCACGGTTTGGCTATGACCGCGCCGGGCTCCGGGACATCGCGGCCGAGGCGGGGGCCGACGTCGCCCTGATCAAGCGCTACTTCGGGGGCAAGGAGGCGCTGTTCACCGAGGCGCTCAAGGCCTCATTCCATCCCGACCGGCTGCGCCAGTGGGACCGGGCCAGCTTCGCCCGCGAGGCGGCGACCCAGTTGGCGGGGCACGCCCGCCAGAATGAGGAGCGGACGCACAGCTTCCAATTCCTGCTTCGCGCGGCGACTTCGCCGACCACCGCGCCATTGCTGAACTTGGCGATCCAGGAGCGCTTCCTGGCGCCGATCCGCGACTGGCTGGGCGGCGCCGACGCCCAGGCGCGTGCGCGTGTGCTCGCCGCGGTCTACATCGGGTTCCTCGTCGAGCGGTTGATCCGCGACGAGCCGCTGGCCGGGCGGGAGCGACAAGTGTTCATCGACCGGGTCGCGACCATGTTCGAAGGCCTGATGAGGGACTGATCGCCCACCGCCGCGGCGGGTTCCCCTGTTGCAGCGCTTGGCCTATCTGCGGGTGATGTTCGCCGCCGTGCCCCGCCGCGAGGTCCAGGACCTGCGCCTGTCGAAGATCCGCGAGATCGCCAACGCCGGGTTCGGCCGCGACGACCTGCTCACCTTCTGGTTTGGGGAGTCGGACCAGCCGACGCCGGACTTCATCCGCCAAGCCGCGGCGCGCGCCTTGCTCGATGGCCGCACCTTCTACACCCACAACCTGGGTCGCGCCGATGTCCGCCAGTCTCTCTCCGCCTACCTGACCACGCTGCATGGCGCTCCGATCGCGCCGGACCGGGTCGCGATTACCAGCGCCGGGGTCAACGCCCTGATGCTTGCGGCGCAGCTGGTGCTTTCCCCCGGCGACCGGACGGTGGTGGTCGGGCCTATCTGGCCGAACGTGGCCGAGATCCCGAAGATCCTTTCTGGCCGGGTCGAGATCGTGCCGCTGGAGCCGGCGCAGGGCCGGTGGCAGCTGGACCTGGACCGGTTGATGGACGCGCTGACGCCGGACACCCGCGCCCTGGTGATCAATTCGCCCAACAACCCGTCGGGGTGGATGATCGCGCCGGACGATCGAGCGGCCATCCTGGCGCGATGCCGCAAGCTGGGCATCTGGCTGGTCGGCGACGACGTCTACGAGCGGCTGACGTTCGACATACCCACCGCCCCATCTTTCCTTCCGGCGGCGGACCCCGATGACCGCGTGATCAGCGCCAACAGCTTCTCAAAGGCCTGGCGGATGACCGGGTGGCGGCTGGGCTGGCTGGTGGTCCCGCCGACGCTGATGGACGGCCTGGGCGTGCTGATCGAATACAACACCTCGTGCGCGCCTGACTTTGTGCAGGAAGGCGCCAAGGCCGCGCTGGATCACGGAGAGCCCACGGTGGCCTCGGTCCGCGCCGAACTCTCGGCGGCCCGCGACCAGGTGATCGGCGGGCTGCGGGCGCTGCCGGGCGTGGAGGCGCCCATGCCAGACGGCGGGTTCTACGCGTTCTTCCGCATCGCTGGACGCCCGGACTCGATGGCGACGTGCAAGGCGCTGATCCGTGAGGTCGGCCTGGGCCTGGCGCCGGGCGCCGCGTTCGGGCCCGAGGGCGAGGGCTGGATTCGCTGGTGTTTCGCGGCCCGGCCAGAAAAGAACGCTGCAGGGCTGGATCGTCTCGCCGGATTCCTGCGCGCCGGCTGACGCGTTCTACTGCGGCGTGGGCGCCTCCGGCGGCTGCGGCGGCGCCGAGGCGGCGTTGGCCTTTAGCGTCGCGCCGAGCAGGTTGGACCGGGCCTCCAGGGTCCCGGCCACGGTTTCGCAGCGGCGGGGCAGGGCCCATCCCATCCATTCCTGGGCCTTGCGGGCCTTGGTGATCTCGGACGAGGTGTTCCAGATCTGCCGGCCGATCCGCACGTACTGGGCGCCCTGGGCGTTGATCGGACGAACCGAGGCCTTCTCCGCCGCGGTCAGCGCCGTCTGAAACGCCTTCAACTTGGCGCGGCCATCGATCTCGATGTCTCGGTAGACCTTCAGATCGTCCTCAAGCCGCGTGCCGGGCCGCCGGAACTGGTTTTCGATCCGGGTCACCTCGGGCATCATCTCGGACTTGAGGTCGAGATAGCCGC
>JANPKX010000150.1:0-3496 GCA_031426235.1 Alphaproteobacteria bacterium
GTCCGCCAACGCGCCCAGCATGTAGCGGATGGTGTTGCGGAGCTTGCGGTAGGCATCGGAGGTGGTCTGGAGGATCGTCTTGCCGATCCGGCTGTCGTCGGCGTAGTCGATCATCGCGGACCACAGGCGGATGATCTCGGCTCCGCTCTCGCGGATCACCACCTCGGGATCGATCGTGTTGCCCTTGGACTTCGACATCTTCTCGCCGGCCTCGTCCATGGTGAAGCCGTGGGTGAGGATGGCGTCGTAAGGCGCTCGACCGCGGGTGCCCGAGCTTTCCAGCAGCGAAGACTGGAACCAGCCGCGGTGCTGGTCCGAGCCCTCCAGGTATAGGTCCGCCGGCCACTTGGTGTGCGCCCGGTTCTCCAAGGTGAAAGCGTGGGTCGACCCGGAATCGAACCAGACGTCGAGGATATCGACGACCTTCTCGTAACGCTCAGTGTCGTGGTCGCCCAGGAAATCGGCGTCTGGCCGGTTGAACCAGGCGTCGGCGCCCTCGGCATGGATCAGGTCGACGATGCGCTTGTTGACGGCCTCGTCGTGCAGCGGCTGGCTGGTTTCCTTGTCCACGAACATGGCCAGCGGCGCGCCCCAGGCCCGCTGCCGGCTGACCAGCCAGTCGGGCCGGCTCTCCACCATGGCGCGGATGCGGTTCTTGCCCTGGGCGGGGTAGAACTTGGTCGCTTCGATGGACTCCAGCGCGATCTCGCGCAGCGTCCGGCCGGCGGCCTCCGGGGTCTCGATCGGCGTGTCGATCCGGATGAACCACTGCGGGGTGTTGCGGAATATCACCGGCGCGCCCGAGCGCCACGAGTGCGGGTAGGTGTGCTCCAGCCGCCCGCGCGCCAGCAGCCGCCCGGCCTCGATCAGCTTGTCGGTCACCGCGCCGTTGGCCGGCCCAAACTTGCCCGCCTTCTTACCCTCGGTCTCCAGGACCTTCAGCCCGCCGAACAGGGCGACGTTGGGATAATAGGCGCCGTCGGGGTCTACCGTCTCCGGGATCTCGCGGTGCCCATGGGCAAGCCAGACGATGTAGTCGTCGGCGCCGTGGCCCGGCGCGGTGTGGACGAAACCCGTGCCGGCATCGTCGGTGACGTGGTCGCCGGCCAGCATCGGCACCTGAAACGTGTAGTGCGTGTCGAGGGCCGCCAGAGGATGCTCCAGCACCATGCCCTGGCAGTCGACCGCCTCGATCCTGCGCGCCTTGGCGATCATGGCGGCCTTGAAGACCTCGCCCGACAGCTTCTCGGCGACGATCAGGCGGTCGCCGGGCTTCGCCCAGGGTTCGAAGGCCAGGCCCTCTTCCATGGCCTCGACCTGATAGACCGCGTAGGCGATGGCTTCGTTGTAGCTCACCGCGCGGTTTGCCGGGATCGTCCAGGGCGTGGTGGTCCAGATCACCACGCTGGCGCCGCGCGCCGCATCCGAGCCCTCCACCACTGGGAATTTCACCCAGATCGTGGGGCTGTTGTGATCGTGATACTCGACCTCGGCGTCGGCCAGGGCGGTCCGCTCGACGGGGCTCCACATCACCGGCTTCGAGCCGCGATAGAGCTGGCCTGACGCCACGAACTTGTGGAACTCGGCCACGATGGCCGCCTCGCTCGAATAGTCCATGGTGGCGTAGCGGTTTTCCCAGTCGCCGATCACACCCAGACGCTTGAACCCCGCCATCTGCACGCCGACCCAGTGGGCGGCATAGTCGCGGCAAAGGGTGCGGAACTCGGCCTTGGAGACCTCGTCCTTGCGCCGGCCCTTGCCCCGCAGGTCCTCCTCGATCTTCCACTCGATCGGCAGGCCGTGGCAGTCCCAGCCGGGCACGTAATCGACATCGTAGCCCAACAGGAAACGCGAACGGACCACGAAGTCCTTCAGCGTCTTCTGCAGCGCGTGCCCGATATGGATCGCACCGTTGGCGTAGGGCGGCCCATCGTGCAGCACGAACAGAGGCGCCCCGGCCCGCTGCCGCTCCGCGCGGATCGCGTGGTAGAGGCCGATCTCGTCCCACCTGGCCAAGATCTGCGGTTCCTTCTGCGGAAGACCCGCGCGCATCGGAAACGGCGTCTCAGGGAGGAAAACGGTTTCGCGGTAATCGCGCGAGGAGGAAGTGGCGTCGTCGGCCATGACTGTATCCGCTGGGTTCGGAGGCGAAGAGGTGCGGGGTGAAACCCGGCGCGCGCTGGATCAATCGTCCGGCGGCGTCACGCCGGGCGTATAATTCGCGGGAACGTCCGAACCGAAAACATGGCGGCAGCGTCTATCAGACTGAGCCCGAGGCGTCATCCCCGGGTGTGGCCACGGTAACCCGGCGCGGCTGCCGAGCTACCAGATCCGCACGCGCTGTTCCGACGCCAGGTACATCGGATCGCCCGGCTTCACGCCGAAGGCCGTGTAGAAGGCATCCACATTGCGCAACGGAAGGTCCACGCGCGCAACCGGTGGTGCGTGGGAATCCGAGACCAGGATCTGGCGCATCAGGTCGTCGCGGTACTTGGCGCGCCAGGCCTGCGCCCAGCCCAGAAACACCCTCTGCTCGCCGGTCAGGCCGTCGATCACTGGATCGGGACGTCCTTTGAGAGACAACCGGTACGCATCCAGCCCCAGCAGGACCCCGCCCAGGTCCGCGATGTTCTCGCCCAGGGTAAGTTCGCCGTTGATCTTGGCGCCCGGGAGGACTTCCACGGCGCCATACTGGGCGGCCAGCCGCTTCGCCTGCTCGGTGAACCGCGCCTCGTCCTGAGGCGTCCACCATTCCGACAGCCGTCCATCGCCATCCACCTTGCGGCCCTGATCGTCGAAGCCGTGGGTGATCTCGTGGCCGATCACGCCCCCGATGGCCCCGTAGTTCACCGCCGGGTCGCCGTCGGGGTCGAAGAACGGCGGCTGCAGGATGGCGGCTGGGAACACGATCTCGTTCTTGGTCGGCGCGTAATAGGCGTTGATCGTGGCGGGGGTCAGGGCCCACTCGCCGCGGTCCACCGGTTGGTCAAGCCGCGCGACCCTGTAGTCCCAGTCGAAGGCCGCGGCCCGTTCCACATTGCCGTAAAGGTCATCGTCGCTGAGCTTCAGCGCCGAATAGTCCCGCCAGCGGTCGGGGTAGCCGATCTTGACGTTCAGCTTCGCCAGTTTCTCCAGCGCCTTGCTCTTGGTCTCCGGACCCATCCAGTCCAGGCGGCGGATGCGTTCGGCCATGGCGCTGCGGATGTCCCCGACCAGCGCCTCCATGGCGGCCTTGTTCCGGGCCGGGAAATAGGCGTCGACGTAGAGCTTGCCTGCCGCCTCCCCCAGGTTGCTGTCCACCAGGTTCACGCCGCGCCGCCAGCGCGGAAGGGGCGCCGGCGTGCCGGAGAGCGTCCGCCCCCGGAAGTCGAACCGTGCAACGACGAAGGCCTTGGGCAGGTAGGGCGCCGCCTGATCGATGGTGGTGAATGCCAGCCAGGCCATCAGGGTCGCAAGGTCGGCGCGGCCGAATATGGCGGCGATCTTCGGGAAGGCG
>JANPKX010000151.1:0-3390 GCA_031426235.1 Alphaproteobacteria bacterium
GCGCCGCAGCCGCACACCTCGCCGCCATCGTAGTCTGATGGTTCCGGAGCTTGGTGGCCAGGGGAAGCGTTCGGCTATAGGGACGGTTCAATGTTGGAAGGATCGATCCGCAACCACGCTCGCTGGACGCCGCGTGCGCCGGCTGTGATCACGCCCACGCGTGTCATGTCTTATGCCCAGTTCGACGCCGACATCGACCGTTTGGGCACCGCGTTCCGCGACTTGGGTATCGGCCCCGCGTCGGGCGTGGTGGCCCTGCAGATCGATCCGCCCCACCTGCACTATGCCGCGATCTGCGCCCTGGCGCGCATCGGCGCCGTGTCGGCGCCCGGCCACGACGAGGCCGCAGACCTGCGGATCACCGATAGCGACGAAGCCCGGCCGCACCAGCCCACGCTGCAGATTGGAGGCGAGGTCCTTCGTGCGATCCTCGCCGCCGAGCCCCGCCCTTTGCCGGTGCTCGAGCCCGATCCCGAGAGTCTAGCGCGTGTGATTCTGACATCCGGCACGACCCTGAGACCTCGGCGCATCGGCGTGTCGTGGCGACGGCTCGAGGCGATCAACCATACCACCCTGCGCACCTATGGCGCGGGCCGGCTAGGGACCTGGATCCCGCTACCCGGCATCGATTCCATGATGGGATATGGTTTCGCCTTGGCCGCCTGGAGCACTGGAGGCACGCTCACCAGCACCCCGAACGTTGCCCAACTGCTCAACTGGCTGGAGTCCCTCGCGCCAGGCGTGCTGGGCGCCACGCCGACCCAGCTGAGCAGCCTGCTAGAGGCCCTGCCCGCGGGATTCACGCCTCGCCCGGCTTGGCGGATCTTCACCGGTGGCTCGATGCTCCCCACCGCTTTGGCGCGTGAGACTTGCCTGCGGATCACTCCAGACTTGATCATCAACTATGGCTCCACCGAGGCCAGTGTTAACGCGCTTTGCCGCGTGGACCATCAGGCCCCGCCGGGCACGGTGGGATACACCCCCCATGGCGCGACGGTCGAGGTGTTGGCGCCCGAGGGCGAGTCCGGCGAGATCCGTATCCGTTCCAGCCGCATGACTTTGGGCTATCTCGACGATCCGGCTTCCACCGCTGAGCGGTTCCGCGACGGCTGGTTCCATCCCGGCGACGTTGGTCGCCGCCTGGCCGATGGTCGATTGGTGCTTGAGGGCCGTGTCGACGACCGCATGGTCCTAGCCGACGTCGGTAAATTCATGCCCGCCTTTCTGGAGGACGCCGCGCTCGCCTGCCCCGGCGTGCTGGATGCCGCAGCTTTTGCCGTGCCCAACCAGGACGGTCTCGACAACTGCTGGCTGGCCGTCGTGACCGCGCCCGGCTTTGACCGCGAGACCCTGGCTCCCCACCTTGCCGCCTACCCGGGCCTGCCGCCTAACCGCTTCGCCTGGGTCGACGAAATCCCCCGCAACGCCATGGGTAAGGTCCAACGCACCAAACTCTGCGACGCCCTGCTGGCGGCCTTGGCGACGCCGACTGCGGGCTGACGATCCACTTACCGCCAGCCGTGCGGGTCTGGATCGATCCCCACCCCCTTTTCGACGCCTGAGTGGCCAGCCTCGCCTCCCTTTCTGCCTTCTGTTTGCGCGCGTACTGTGCGCTGCCATGCATCTGGCTCGCCGAAATCTTGCAGTCGCCGGGGATATTCTACTCGATGCGACCGGCCGTCGGGCAATTCCGACTGAGCCACAGGGGCCAAGTGCGCGGCGCAGGGAGTCGGGCGACTCCGGGGACGAGTTTTACAAGTCTCTCGATAGATCGGGGCGTGAGGACACAACATTCACCCACTCCCGCACCAGGTATTTGGTTCACTTGCAGACTTGACACCAATGCCCGCAACAGGTCGGAAGCCGATGGTGGGCCATGGCCGGCGAGCGGGGATTGCCGCGACAGCGCCGCAAGGACCATTGGGCTGGAGCCCATACGTTGTAGCGCCGACGATGAGACCCTACAGCCACAAGCGAGAGGCGCCGCCCCGCCGCCCTACTTCGGCTTGCGGAACTTCAGGATGAACTGGTCGGTCTTGCCGCGGATCGCCGGAGCGAAGACGTTGGCGGTGTGGGGGTCGGCGGGGTCCTTCAGCAGGTCGCTGGAGGCTTCCAGCTTAAAGCCGGCGGCCTCGACCTCTTGCTTGACGATGGCCGGGTCGATCCGGTGAACCGTGTTGGCCGCGGCCAGGCCGGATCCGGCGGCGGCCACGTGGTCGACGATCAGATAGACGCCGCCCGGCTTCAGCGACTTGAACACCTCGGCGTTGACCTTGGCGGCCGTGTCGGCGGCGAACGGCGCCAGATGCAGGTCGTGATAGTTCTGGACCGTCAGCACCAGGTCGATCCCGTCCGGCAGGTCGAGGCCGCCGAAGGTCTGGGTCAGGGCCGCTGCGTTCGGCAGGGCCGCGACGGTGGTTTTCTGCTCGTCGCCATAGGCCGCGCGGAACTGGATGAACTCGCTGGGCTGGTAGGCGATCACCCGGCCCTTGGGTCCGACCGCGCCGGAGAGGATGCGGGTGAAGTAGCCGCCGCCCATGACCAGGTCGACCACCGTGTCGCCCGGCTTGACGCCGGCGAAGGCCAGGACATCGCCCGGCTTGCGGGCCGGGTCTCGGGCGACCTCGGCCGCGGGCCGGGCCGGGTTGGCCAGAGCGCCGGCGATGTTCGCGGGCACCGCGGCCTGTACGGTTCCGGCCGTTAGCGCGGCGGCTGCCGCCAGCGCCATCATCCAGTTGCGGGTCATGTCCTCGCCTCCCTTGTTGTTTCGGGAGGCTAGCCTAACAGCGAGCCGCCGTCAGCTTCCAGCGTCAGCCAAAGCCCGCTCGGCTTCGGCCTTGGACCGCCGGCGACGCACCGCATAGCCGACCGCGCCGAAGCCCAGGATCATCATGGCCCAGGTCGCAGGTTCCGGCACCGCGCCGGCGCCACCACCGCCACCGCCGCCACCACCGCCGGGGCCACCGCCACCGGGGTCGCCGCCGCCAAAGCCGCCACCGCCGCCCGGGCCGCCACCGCCAGGGCCGCCGCCGCCGCCCGAACCGCCACCGCCGGGGGGCGTGAACTCGTTTATGGGCGTCACGGGCGGCGTGCCGCCGCCACCACTGCCAGAGCCGCCACCGCCGCCTGTGCCGCCGTCACCGCCGGTCGGACCCGGAGGGATGGGAGGCGCAGGAGGATCGAGCGGGTTTGGCCCGATGGGGGTGAAGGGATCTGTCGGGGTGGTGGGGCCGCCACCGCCACCGCCACCGCCACCGCCACCGCCGCCGCCCGAACCGCCAAAGCCGCCGGGTCCGCCGCCGAAGCCGCCGCCGCCGCCTGCGCCCTCATCACCACCGCCACCGCCACCGCCGCCGGCGCCGCCGGCGTCACCGCCGCCCGATGGCGGCT
>JANPKX010000152.1:0-2673 GCA_031426235.1 Alphaproteobacteria bacterium
GCCGCCTCGTCGAGGTAGAGCGTGCCCCCATGCGCGCGCTCGAAAACGCCGATCTTGGCGGGGCGGTTGTTGGCGCCCTCCTCGCCGAAGAGCTCCACGTCCATCCGCTCGGGCGTCATCCCCGCGGCGCTGATCGGCACGAACTCATTGCGGGCCCGGTGGCTGGCGTCATGGATCAGCCGCGCCACCGTCTCCTTGCCCGAGCCGGCCGGTCCCGAGATCAACACGCGGCTGTTGGCGCCCGCCAGCTTGGCGATCATCTGGCGCAGCTGCTGGGCCGCCATGGACTTGCCGATCAGGCCTTCCGGCGTGATCGCCTGGGTTCGCAGACGCCGGTTCTCGCGCTTGAGGTTGGCGGTCTCCAGCGCCCGCTGCACGACCAGCAGCAGGCGGTCCGACTTGAAGGGTTTCTCCAGGAACTCATAGGCGCCGCGCTTGATGGCGCTGACTGCGGTCTCGATGTTGCCGTGGCCCGAGATCATGATCACCGGCAGATCCGCGTCGAGCGTCTTGACCAGGTCGAGCAGTTCCAGCCCGTCCATTCCGCCCCCCTGCATCCAGATGTCGAGGATCAGCAACGCGGGCTTCCGGGCCCGCACGGCCGCCAACGCACTCTCGGAGTCCGTCGCCGTGCGGACGTCGTAGCCCTCGTCGGTCAGGATGCCCGCGACGAGTTCGCGGATATCCGCCTCGTCGTCCACCACCAGAACATCAGCTGCCATCAATCACCTCACACAGAGACCGCGCCGACGACGCCGACGGCGCCGGCGGCGGTGGCCGAGGGTAGGCGAAGGATCGCCAGGGCGCCCTGGCCGCTCGGCGCATCCGCCAGTTCGAGTTCGCCGCCATGATCTTCCAGAATGCGCTTCACGATCGCCAGGCCCAGGCCCGTGCCCTTCTCCCGCGTCGTGACATAGGGCTCGACCAGGCGGTCGCGGTCCTTCGCCGGCAGCCCGACGCCGTTGTCCTCGACTTCGATCCGCACGCCCGTCGCGTCCACAGCCAGACGCGCCACGACCTGGCCCTTCAGGCGCGGCGTGCCGGCCCGGCGGGCCTCTACCGCCTCGGTGGCGTTCTTGAGCACGTTGGTGAGCGCCTGGGCGATCATCCGGCTATCCGCCATCAACTCCGCCTCGGCCGTCGGCGCTTCCAGCTCGACGCTGATGTCGGGGCTTGCCACGCGCCGGGCGAAGACGGCTTCGCGCAGCAGCTCGGCGGCGTCCACCCGGGCGAACTTCGGGGCCGGCATTCGAGCGAAGGCGGAAAACTCGTCCACCATCCGCCCGATGTCGCCGACCTGACGGACGATGGTGTCGGTGCAACGATCAAAGATCTCGAGCTCGGCGACGGGAATGTCCTTGCGATACTTGCGGCGCAGGCGTTCGGCGGAGAGCTGGATCGGCGTCAGAGGGTTCTTGATTTCATGGGCAATGCGGCGCGCGACGTCCCGCCACGCCGCGTTGCGCTGAGCGGCGACCAGCCGGGTCACGTCGTCGAAGGTCAGCACCATCCCGCCCTCGAGCCGGCTCGCCCGCACCCTCAGGCGCCGGGTATCGCGGCCGCGCACCACGTCGATTTCTTCCTCGGCCTCGCCGCTGCGTCCTGCGAGCGCGAGCCGGGCGAATTCGGGCGCCACCTCGGCCAGCAGTCGTCCGCGTCCCTGGTCTCCGGGCATAGCGAGCAGGAGGGCGGCCTGCCGGTTGGCGATGGAGATCCGGCCGTCCGGATCCAGACCCATGACGCCGGCGCTGACCTCCGTCAGCACGGTCTCGATGAACAGCCGCCGCGCCTCGGCCTCCTCGCCCGCACGGCGCAGGGCCTCCTGCTGGACCTGGAGATCATTCGTCATGCTGTTGAAGGCGCGGGACAGGACCGCGATCTCATCCGGATCGGCCTCCGCGTCCACGCGAGCCGACAGGTCGCCCGCAGCCACTCGGCCCGCCGCCTGCACCAGCCGCGACACCGGCGCCGAGATCGAGTTGGCCGCCGCCATGCCCAGCCACACCGACCCCACCAGCACCAGCAGGGCGGTCTCGATGAAGCTCAGGGTGAAGATGGTCTGGATCTTCTTCCGGTTCTGGGCGACGTCGCGGTACGAGACCAGCGAGCCTTCCGCATCCCGCAGCCGCGCCATGATCCCGGGCTGGAGGGGACGCGAAACGTAAAGGTAGGCGTCCGGGAAACCGCGAAGGCGGTAGAGGCCGCGCATGACGTCCACGCCCGGACGGTTGATGATGAAGATCTCGCCGGCGTTCGCGGCCTGGTAGGCCGATGGGGTCGGCGCCATGAAGGCCGGCGCGCCCTGGCTCTCGAACCGCCCCCGGATTTGGCCGCCGGCATTGACGATGTAGGCGGCCGGGAACCCGTGATAGGCCGAAAGTGCGGCCAGATAGGCGTCGACGCTCGCGGGCCGCGCCTGCAACCCGCCGGCCTCACGGTTGAGGTCAGCCCCCATGTCGGTGACGTGATCGCCGATATAGGTCACCTGTTCGTCCACATAGGACCGGAAAACGGTGGCCGAATTCTCGACCACGGTCTGAACCCTGGCGCTGAACCAGTTGTCGACTCCCTGGCTCACCAGCAGGCCATAGAAACCGAACACCACGGCGGCGGGCGCCAGGGCGGCGGCCGCGAAGAGTCCCACGAACCGGGTGTGCAGCCGCGCGCCGGCGT
>JANPKX010000153.1:0-2772 GCA_031426235.1 Alphaproteobacteria bacterium
GACTATCGTGGCGACCGCTTCAAGGATCACCCGGGCCAGATGAAGGGCAACAACGACATCCTGTGCCTGACCCGGCCGGACATCGTGGCTGACCTGCACGACCAGTACTACGCCGCCGGCGCGGATATCTCCGAGACCAACACCTTCTCCGCCACCTCGATCGGCCAGGGCGAGTACGCCCAGGAGGCCGCGGTCCGCGACATCAACTTCGAGGGCGCGCGCCTCGCCCGCGAGGTCGCCGACCGCTGGAGCGCGAAAGAGCCGCACAAGCCCCGCTTCGTCGCCGGCTCGATCGGGCCGCTGCCGGTGATGCTGTCGATGAGCTCGGACGTGAACGACCCGGGCGCGCGCAAGGTGACGTTCGACCAGGTCTATGCGGCCTATCGCGAGCAGGTGCAGGCGCTGCACGACGGCGGCGTCGACCTGTTCCTGATCGAGACGATCACCGACACCCTGAATTGCAAGGCCGCGATCAAGGCGATCCTGGATCTGCAGGACGAGGGCTATCAGCCGCTGCCGATCTGGATTTCCGGCACCATCACGGACCGGTCGGGCCGCACGCTGTCGGGGCAGACGGTGGAGGCGTTCTGGAATTCGGTGCGCCACGCCAAGCCCTTCGCCATCGGCCTGAACTGCGCCCTGGGCGCGGACCTGATGCGCCCGCACATCGCCGAGTTGTCGCGCATCGCCGACACCCTGGTCTCGGCCTATCCCAACGCAGGCCTGCCCAACGCCATGGGTGAGTACGACGAGGAGCCGCACCAGACAGGACACCAGCTCCACGACTGGGCCAAGGACGGCATCGTCAATATCCTGGGCGGCTGCTGCGGCACCACGCCGGACCATATCCGCCACGTGGCCGACGAGGTCCGGGGGATGACGCCGCGCGCGATCCCCGAGCGCCCCACGGCCATGCGGCTGGCAGGGCTCGAGCCGTTCGAGCTGGCCTGATGAGCCAGACCTATGAGGTGCTGGACGACGCCTTAAGGGCGTTCATCCGGGCGCAGAAGCTGTTCTTCGTGGCCACCGCACCGCTGTCCGGAGACGGCTCGGTGAACGTCTCGCCCAAGGGCTACGACAGCCTGGCCCTGATCGACGAGCGCACGGTGGCCTGGCTGGATCTCGGCGGGTCAGGGGCGGAGACGCTCGCGCACCTGCGCGAGAACGGGCGGATCACCCTGATGTTCTGCGCGCTGGAGGGTGCGGCCAATATCCTGCGCCTCTACGGCAAGGGCCGGGCCGTGGCGTTCGGCGAGCCGGAATTCGCGCAGCTCATGACCCTGTTCCCGGCCTTCGAGCGCGCCCGCTCGATCGTGGTCATGGATATCACGCGCATCGCTGACAGCTGCGGCTGGGGCGTTCCCATCTACGCCTTCCAGGAAGAGCGCGAGCAGCTTCGGCGGCACGTCGATCACCGGCCGTTCGACGAATGGGCCGAGCGCCGCTACGAGGCCAACGCGGTCTCGATCGACGGCCTGCCCGCGCTTGTGCGGCCCGCGTAACCCAGTTCAGAGCCCCCATGCGCCCCACGTTCATCAATATCGGCGAGCGGACCAACGTCACCGGCTCGGCGAAATTCCGCAAGCTGATCGCCGACGGGCTCTATCCGGAGGCGCTGTCGGTGGCGCGCCAGCAGGTGGACGCCGGGGCCTCCGTGATCGATGTCAACATGGACGAGGGCCTGCTGGACAGCGTCGCGGCCATGAAGATCTTCCTCAACCTGATGGCCGCCGAGCCGGACATCGCCCGCGTGCCGGTCATGATCGACAGCTCCAAATGGGAGGTGATCGAGGCCGGGCTGAAGTGCGTCCAGGGCAAGGCGATCGTGAACTCGATCTCGATGAAAGAGGGCGAGGCCAGGTTCATCGAGCAGGCTAAAGCTTGCCTGCGCTATGGCGCCGCCGTCGTGGTCATGGCGTTCGATGAGGTGGGGCAGGCCGATACGTCGGCGCGCAAGGTCGAGATCTGCCAGCGGGCGTACAAGATACTGACCGAGCAGGTCGGCTTTCCGCCCGAAGACATCATCTTCGACCCCAACATCTTCGCTGTGGCGACCGGGATCGAGGAACACGACAACTATGCCGTTGATTTCATTGAGGCGACGCGAGAGATCAAGGCGCAATGCCCCCATGCGCGCATCTCGGGGGGCGTCTCCAACGTCAGCTTCTCGTTCCGGGGTAACGAACCGGTACGTCGTGCGATCCACGGGGTGTTCCTCTACCACGCCATCGCCGCCGGCATGGACATGGGCATCGTCAATGCCGGCGATCTGCCGGTCTACGACGACATCCCGGCGGAGCTGCGCGAGGCCGTGGAGGATGTGATCCTCAACCGGCCGCAGCGCGACCCCAAGCTCTCCAACACCGAGCGGCTGGTCGAGCTGGCGCCGAAGTACAAGGGCGGCAAGTCGGAGGCCAAGGGGCCGGACCTCACCTGGCGCGAGGGCGACGTGGGCCAGCGGATCACCCACGCCCTGGTCAACGGCCTGACCGACTTCATCGAAGCCACGCGGATCATCAAGCAGACCCTGCCCCACGCCCGCATCTCCGGCGGCGTCTCCAACGTCTCGTTCAGCTTCCGCGGCAACGAGCCGGTGCGCCGGGCGATCCATGGGGTCTTCCTCTACCACGCCATCGCCGCCGGCATGGACATGGGCATCGTCAACGCCGGCGACCTGCCGGTCTATGACGACATCCCCGCCGAGCTGCGCGAGGCCGTCGAGGACGTGATCCTCAACCGCCCCCAGCGCGACCCGGTCCTGACCAACACCGA
>JANPKX010000154.1:0-2714 GCA_031426235.1 Alphaproteobacteria bacterium
GAAGCCAAGGACCTGGTCGAAGCGGCCCCGACCCCTGTGAAGGAAAACATCTCCAAGCAGGAAGCCGAAGAGATCGCCAAGAAGCTGACCGAAGCCGGCGCGACCGTCGCGATCAAGTGACCGAGGGCGCCGTCAGGCGCCCGGAGTTATCTCGGCGAAAACCGGGATTTAGAGACAAAGGCCGGAGAGCAATCTCCGGCCTTTTTTCGTACCCGTGCCGTGGCTCGACAAGACCCAAAGTTGACGTTGGCTGGGACGACATCCTGTGCGAGTGTCCCTTCGCACATCGGCATCACGGGTCATGCGATCCGATTGCCGGATCTGCATCCGGTCGGGGGGCTGGGCACATCGATGAAAGTCTTGATCGCGGTCGCGTGGGTATTGGCCGCAACGCAAGCCTACGCCCAGCCCGTGGCAGCGCCATCGCCTCTCGCGACGGGGTCGGCTCCGGCGCCTCAGCTGCAGGGCGACCCGGCGGTCAGCGCGCCCGCCGCGTGCTGTCTGATACCGACGGGCACGCCCATCTACGTCGAACTTGTCGATGAGCTCAGCTCGAAGACCAGCCTGCGCGGCGATACCTTCCGCATCAAGTTGTCCGAGGCAATCCGTGTGGACGGCCAGATCGTGATCCCGGCGGGCACGGGCGGCCGGGGCGAAGTCATCGATGCGGCGCGCGCCGGCATGGGTGGAAAGCCTGGTGAACTTGTGCTCGCCGCGCGCTTCCTCACGCTCGACGGCCGGCAGATCCCGCTACGCAGCTTCAAGCTGGGCGGACACGGTAACAACAGCAGCAAGGAGGCTCAAACGGCGGTGCTGCTGTTTGGTGTCGTTGGCCTCGCGATGCGAGGCGGCGACATGGTGCTGCAAGTCGGCGCCGAGGCCTCTGCCAAGATCGCCGCCGATGTCACTTTACCGCCTGCGCCGATACCCGCCCCACAAGACGAAAAGGTCACCGCGCCATGAAATTCAAGCTGTTCGCCACCTTCGCCTGCGCCGCTTTGATGGCGGCCTACGGCGCCGCCGCGCAGACTCCGTCGGCCGAGCCGGCCCCCGCCCCGCCGGTGAGCGAGGCGCCGCCAGTTGCTGCGCCGAGCCCAGCGCAATCCGAACCCGCGCAAGCGCCGCCTTTGGCCGGCGTCCAGATCCCGGCGCCGCCGGCCGGCAAGGGCCAGATCGTCTTCTTCCGCCCCGGCCGCTTCATCGGCGCGGCAGTGTCCTGGAAGTTGCTCGATGGCACGGCGGAACTGGGGAAGGTCGGCAACGCCCGCTACCTCGTCGTAACCCTCGAACCCGGCGCCCACGACCTCGTCATGGACTTCGGCACCAAGGGCAAGCTGCGCATGGAGGTCGACCCTGACGAGACCTATTACATCGAGTGCGGCATCGCGATGGGCGCGCTCCTGAACCACCCCGACCTGATCCCCTCGACACAGGCCGGGTTCGACGCGATCGTCGCGAAGCTCAAGCCGGCCAAGGCCGCCAAGTCCTGAGGCGCGCCAAAGTCTGAGCCTGCGCAACGCGGGACGGTGAACGGTGGGCAAGCCAGCGCCGGCCGTCATCAGGCCCCCAAACGGGGGAGGCGCCGCGGCGACCCGGCGGGCAGGGTGGCGGCATGATCCCGCCGTCCTCCTGCGTCGTCCACGCGGGCCTCACCGCGCTGCTGCTCGCCGCCCCCGCGGCCTACGCGCAAACCGCAGCCGACTACAACCGCGCCAGCCAGGCGATCCAGATCTGCGCCTCGCCCATGGGCGCGACGCTTCCGGAATGCGCCAGGCTCAAGAGTGGACTGGGGCTGGGCGGCGGCGCGCCGTTAGGGCAAGGCGGTCTGGGCGGCGGCAAGGCTGGAGCGGCCGCCGGTATCCTGGGCACGCTTATGGGCGCGGCGAACAAGGGCGCGGCGCCGGCGACGGTCGCGTCTCGCGGACCCGACCCTCAGGCGATCCAGAACGCCATCGCGCTTTGCGTGCGGAACGCTGCGGCCAATGCTTCTGCGATCCAGGCCTGTCTCGCAATTGCGGACACGCGCACGGCGCCTTTGGGCGCGGGTGCGCCAAGCCTGACGCCCTATGCCTACCCGTCGCAGCCGGGCTATGGGCCGAATGCCGCGCCAGGGATCCACGCGGCGGGGCAGAGCTACCAGGCCTGTGTCGCGGCCCGCCCCAAGGACTGGCAGACCTGCGTCCAGACCAGCGGCCTGAGCGGCCAACCGCCGCGATAGTTCAGGTCTCGCTCGCCGCCGGCGATTTCCGCGCGAAGGGGCTTCACAAGGCGTGCGAAATCGCCTATCTCCCCCGGTTCGCGAAACCTCACCCGATTCACATCATTCGATGCGGCCTCCGCGCGTGCAGGCCCCGAGGCATGGTCCCTTAGCCCTCCGACCATGCGAAGGGGCGCTCCCGACGATACGGGGAGCATTCCAGCGTCCGGCCCCCGCAAGGGGGTCAGCAGGGCGGACGCAGGATGAAACACTTGGCGCCTGGAGTCCGTTCCTGGCGCCCTCAAGGGATCAAAATGGCGCAATCCTTCACCGGCAAGAAGCGGATCCGACATTCTTTCGGCCGTATCCCCGAAGCCGTGCAGATGCCGAACCTGATCGAGGTTCAGCGGTCTTCCTACGAACAGTTCCTGCAGCGCGAGACCCGCGCGCCTGATCGCAAGGAAGAGGGGGTCGAGGCGGTGTTCCGCTCGGTCTTCCCGATCAAGGATTTCAACGA
>JANPKX010000155.1:0-5855 GCA_031426235.1 Alphaproteobacteria bacterium
CACGATCGTCATCGTCACCCACAACATGGGGCAGGCGGCCCGGCTCTCCGACCACACGGGGTTCATGTACCTGGGACAGCTCGTGGAGTTCGGCGAGACCGAACAGGTCTTCACCACGCCTGTCACGACGCGCTGTCGCGACTACATCACCGGCCGGTTCGGCTAGGAGGACTTCCGATGGACCATATCCTGACGGCGGTCGACAGCGATCTGGGTGGCCTCACGCACGACGTTGCCGCCATGGGTGACCTCGCCGTGGCCCAGGTACGGGCCGCGCTGGACGTTTTCCTGCGCCACGACCTGGCTTCTGCCCAGAAGGTCGTGCGGGGCGACGATGCCCTGGATATCCAGGACGCCGAGATCGAGAAAAAGGCGATCCGCTTCATCGCCCTGCGCCAGCCCATGGCCGATGACCTGCGTCGACCCATCGCGGCCATGAAGATGGCCATGCAACTGGAGCGCTGCGGCGATCTGGCGAAGAATATCGCCAAACGGGTCGGACGCATGGAGGCTTCGGCCGCCCCGGACCAAGCCGGCCCGATTGGCGACCTGGGCCAGCTCGCCGCGGACCGGCTGGCGGCTGTGGTCAATGCCTACCGCCAAGGTGACCCTCAGGGCGCCTATACGGTCTGGCTGCACGACACCGACATCGACGAGCGGCACGACGCGGTCCTGACCCAGCTCATCGGAGGCATGTCCGCGGCCAGCCAGGCGCCCGGCGATTCGGCTCACCTGCTGTTCATCGCGAAGAACCTTGAGCGCATCGGCGACCACGCCACCAATATCGCCGAACTTGTACACTATCAGATCACCGGCCAGGATTTGGAGGACCGACCCAAGCTTTGAGCTTGATCCGCGCCGCGCCGCCCCTCGAGATGGCGGCCGTGGAGGCGGGTCCGTGCAATCAAACCAGCTAGGGCGGCCAGGCCGCCGAGATTTCCTGCAGCGATCGGCGGCGCTTGGAGGCCTTGGCCTGCTAGGCGGATGCGCCTCGACGGCCGGGTCCCTGGCGGGCCCGGCATTCCGGGGGCCGCCGCCACTGGCGCCCATCCTGGCGGAAACCGACCGCATCATGAATATCACCGTGTGCCTGCGCCCATTCCGGGCAGCGGGTCCGCGGCTGGATGCCGAGATGGTCGGCGACAAGCTTGTGGTGCACAACTACGGCCATGGCGGCAGCGGCTGGTCGCTCAGCTGGGGATCTGGGGCGATCGCCGTTAAGACCGCGCTGGCAGGGGGCGCCCGGGAGATCGCGGTGATCGGCTGCGGTGCGCTGGGACTGACCGCGGCGACCCTGGCGCAACGCGCCGGCGCCCGGGTGACCATTTATGCCAAGGAGCGTATGCCCGAGGTGCGCTCGGCCCGCGCCACGGGTGTCTGGTCGCCAGACTCACGGATCGCGCTGGAGAGCGCCGTTCCGTCCGGCTTTCCCGCCCTGTGGGAGGAGATGACAAGGGCCTCCTTCCGTATGCACCAGAGATACCTTGGACTGGCCGATGCGCCGGTCGAGTGGATGACCCGATACGCCCTGTCCGATACGCCGATGACGGGACCTGCGCCCGATCCCATGGGTTTCGCGCATTACGGCGAGCGCGTGAGCGATCTGATCCCGCATCCGCTGGCATTGGAGCCGCACCAGCATCCGTTCCCGACGGCCTTTGCGCGTAAGGCCAGCCTCCCGATGTTCAACATCACCGAGTACGGACGGGTACTCATGAACGACTTTCTGCTGGGCGGTGGGAAGATCGAGACCCTGGAATTTCACGCGCCGTCGGAGCTGATCGGGCTGAAGGAGAAGGTGATCATCAACTGCACCGGCTACGGCGCCCGGGCACTCTGGAAAGACGAGAGCATCGTGCCTGTCCGCGGCCAGATCGCCTGGCTCATCCCGCAGCCGGAGGTCGGATACGGCGTCAGCTACAAAGGGATTGGCACGGTCTCGCGGCGAGACGGCATGGTGGTTCAGAACTCTGGCCCGGACGAATCCTACGGCTACGAGGATCCGAACGAAAAGCCGGATCGCGCTGACGCTGAGGCCTCGGTCCGGATTATCGCAGGCCTGTTTGAAGGCAGGGTCCGGGGTCGGCAAGCCGCCCGCGCCTGAACGGCAAGGGGTGGCCGCCTGCGAAACGGCCGGCCCCTTGGGGCTATTGCTGCTGCTGCTGGACTTGGTTGTGCAGTCGCTCCTGCTGAAACTGCGCCGAGCCGGGCTGGGCCCGGCGGTTGGGCGCTGGGCCTGTCCTGGGGGTGGGGCGGGAGACCCGCAGGAACTCGGGTTCGGCGACCGCCGCCCGCGCCCGGCGCACGGAAACGCCAACATCCAGTAGGCTCTCGGCCTCACCCTTGTAGACGCCGCGCGACGGGGGCACGTCGGAGTAATCCCGGCCCACGGCGCAGACCACGTGACGTTCGCTGCAATAAGCGTTGTTGGTGGGATCGAAGCCGATCCATCGCAGACTGGGTAGGAAAACCTCGATCCAGGCGTGCGTTGCGTCAGGGTCCGATCGGTCGCCCTGCTTTTTGTCGGTGAACAGGTAGCCCGAGACATAGCGGGCTGGCACGCCCCATGAGCGGCAGATGGCGATCATCACATGGGCGAAGTCCTGGCAGACGCCGCGGCCGGCTTTCAGCACGTCATCGATCGGGCTGTCCGGGCGGGTGATCCCGGTCTCGTACTCGAAGGCGCGGTAGATGGCGTCGTTCAGGCCGCGGACAGCGGTCAGCGGATCGTAGCGGCGGAACTCGCCGATCTCGTGCTGGGCCTCGAACGCGCGCAGGGCGTCGGTCTCTCGGGCGAAACCGTGCGGCTGCAGATAATCGAAGTGCTCGCCCCGGATGAACTCCGACCGCAGCCTGTCCCATTCCCCGGGGTCGAGCGCCGGCGGCTGCGGCGCGGGCGGCTGGGTCTCGACGGCCGATCGCGCATTTATCGTCAGCTGGTCATGGGGTTGAGGCACATCGAAGTGGTAAACCGCGTTACCGAAGCTGTCGGCGTAGGAGAACAGCTGGCTGGCCGGCTCCACATCCAGCTCGAAGCTGATCAGCCGCTGGTGGATCGACTTCTGCGGCTGCATCCACAGCTCCATGACGCTTTCGCGCACCGGAACGCCGTACTGGTAGCGGGTGATGTGGCGGATATCGAGCAGCACGGGGGGTGTCCTTACGCCGGCAGGCGGTCTTCAAGCGAGTAGGCGACGAAGGCGTCATAGAGGCTGCGGTGGATGGCCGAGCATTCGTCCAGCACCGTTTTCAGAAAGCCGCTGGCGCCCTGGGTCTCAAGTTCGTTCATGTCGGCGTACTGCAGGCGTGCCCGCATGCGGCCTGCCAGCCGGTCCGGCCCGACGCTGCCGGCCAGGCCAGCGTGGCGTATGATCGCGTTGAGATGGGTCTCGATCTGTTGGGTGCAGAACCGGATCGAACGGGGAAAGTCCTCGTCCAGCGTCAGAAATTCCAGGATGTATCGGGGCTGCATCTCGGCCGTATAGACACGCAGGTAAGGCTCCAGCGCGCAGCCCATCCGCAGGACGCTGGTCAGGGCGAAGTGGTCGTGGATCGGCCGCCGGCGATCGTCGCCAAAGACCACCTCCAGCAGCGATGCGATAAGCTGCGCACGCTCCAGATAGACGCCCAGCAACAGGAAGCTCCACCCCTCGCCGTGGCTCATGGTGGCGTCGCCGGCGCCCTTGAACAGATGCAGGTCGGCGATGGTGTCGTGCAGGAAGAGCTGGGAGCCGTCGGCGAAGGACTTGGCCGCCTCCGGATCGTTCATCCGCAGGTAGATGAGGTTGAGCCGTTCCCAGGTCTCGGTGGTGATCTGGTCGCGGACCTGGCGCGCGTTCTCCCGGGCGCGGGCGACGGAGGAATAGACCGAACCCCCGTCGTTGCGGTCTAGCGTCAGCGCCATGGCGGCGTCGTAGGGGTGGCGAGCCTTCGCCCCATCCCGATCGCCCACCGCGGTGAGGGCGATGCGAGAGACGAGGCTGGCGGCCTCGGAGCGGTCGAGCGTCGCGTTCAGCATGACGTCCGCCAACCGGCACATGTGCTCGGCCCGTTCGACGTAGCGCCCAATCCAATAGAGGCTGTCAGCGACGCGGGCGAGCATCATGAGCGGTCACCCTTGCCTTCGCTGAGGACCCAGGTGTCCTTGGACCCGCCGCCCTGGCTGGAATTGACGACCAGTGATCCCTTCTTCAGCGCGACGCGGGTGAGGGCGCCCGGCGTCACCACGATCTTCTGGCCGCAGAGGATGAAGGGGCGGAGGTCCACGTGGCGCGGTTCGACCGCATGGTCGATCAGGCAGGGCGCGGTCGAGAGCTGGATGGTGGGCTGAGCGATATAGTTTTCGGGGTCGGCCCGGAGCGCCGCCGCGAATTCATCCTGCTGGGCCTTGGTGGAGTGTGGACCGACCAGCATGCCGTAACCGCCTGACGCCCCGACGGCCTTGACCACCAGCTTGTCGAGGTTGGCCAGCACATGGCTGAGTTGGGCCGGTTCACGGCACAGGAAGGTCTCGATATTCGGAAGGATTGCGTCCTCGCCGAGGTAGTAGCGGATCATCTCGGGCACATAGGCGTAGACCGCCTTGTCGTCCGCCACCCCGGTCCCCGGGGCGTTGCAGATCACGACATTCCCAGCCCGGTAGGCATTGAACAGCCCCGCCGCACCCAGTGAGCTGTCGCGTCGGAACGTCAGGGGATCGATGAAGTCGTCGTCGACCCGCCGATAGATCACGTCGATCCGGCGCAGCCCTGATGTGGTGCGCATGTAGACCATGTTCTCGTGGACCACGAGGTCGCGGCCCTCGACCAGCGGTACGCCCATCAGACGCGCCAGATAGGCGTGCTCATAGTAGGCTGAGTTGTAGACGCCGGGCGTCAGGACCACGACCTGGGGGTTGGGCCGCCAGTCTGCCGCCATGGCCTTGAGTGTCGTCAGGAGCAGGTCCGGATACCGGTCGATCGACCGCACGCCCGCGCCGCGGAAGGTGCCCGGAAAAACCCGTTTGGACGCCTCGCGATTGGCGAGCATGTAGGACACGCCGGAGGGGACCCGCAGGTTGTCCTCCAGCACCGCGAACTCGCCGTTCGGCTGGCGGATCAGGTCCGAGCCGCAGACATTGGCGTAGGCCTTGTGCGGCACGTAGAGGTTCTGCATCTCGCGCCGGTACGACGGGGCCCGCATCACCAGTTCGCGCGGGATGATGCCGTCCGCCAGGATCTGCTGTTCGGAATAGATGTCGGCCAGGAACATGTTGAGCGCCCGAAGGCGCTGCGTCAGTCCCTTCTCGATCCGCGCCCACTCCGGTCCCGGGATGATCCGGGGCAGGATGTCGGTGGGAATGATCCGCTCGGTCGTGCTCTCCGCGCCGTAGACGGTGAAGGTGATGCCCTGGAGCAGGAAGAACCGCTCCTGGGTCTTCTGGCGCTCCGCGAGCTCGTCGGGCGTGAGCGTGGCGAGGCGGGCGTCGAGCGCGCCGTAGTGGGGACGGACAGCGCTGCCGTTGTCCAGCATTTCGTCGTAGGGCCGGAGCGGGCTCCCGAAGTCGAGGTCTGGGTCGTCCCGCTTGACGCTCACGGTCTGTTCAAGGCTCCCCGCGCGCTCCCGCGCCATGAATCTGTAGGATGCTTAGGACTGGACCGGAAGCCACATGTCGAAATTCATTGCGCCGCGGCGACAGCCGGTCGCGTTGCCCAGTAATTGGGCGCCGGCGTCGCGCCGCCGCGGATGACACGGAAGGACGGCGCGGCTACAGGGGGGCGGGGGCGCGGTCGAAGGATTTGAGATTGGGTCGACTGCTCTACGCCGTCGCGGCCTCCGTGGCGCTCTACGGGCCCGGGGTCGCCAACGCCGCGGAG
>JANPKX010000156.1:0-10553 GCA_031426235.1 Alphaproteobacteria bacterium
CGCGGCTGAAGGTCGGCGCCATGCAGAAGGAGATGCCCAAGCGGTACTGGCGTAATTTGCCCGAGGCCGCGCTCATTTCCGACCTGATCGCCGGCGCCCAGGAGAGGACCCGGGAAATGGTGCGCCAGGCCCCGACCGAACCCAGCCGCCGGGTGGTCAAGGCCGCCGTGCGCGCCAGCCGCGATGCCCCTTATGACGGCGTGGCTCTCAGCACCCTGGACGAGGTCGCCGCCGGCGTCGACCACTGCCGACGCTGCGATCTGTGGCGCGACGCGACCCAGGGTGTGCCGGGGCAGGGGGTGTCTACCGCGCGGCTGATGTTCGTCGGCGAACAACCCGGCGACCAGGAAGACCTGGCGGGCCTGCCGTTCGTGGGACCCGCCGGCCAGATGTTCGACCGCGCCTTGGCCGAGGCCGGGGTGCCGCGCGCCGAGACCTTCGTCACCAACGCTGTGAAGCACTTCAAGCACGAGCCGCAGGGCAAGCGGCGAATCCATAAGACGCCGAACGCCGGCGAGGTCTCGGCCTGCCGCTGGTGGCTGGACACCGAGCGGCGGATCGTTCGGCCCAAGGTGATCGTGGCGCTCGGCGCGACGGCCGGTCTGGCGGTCTTCGGTAAGCCCACCCCGATCGGCGCCAACCGGGGTCGCGCGCTACAGCTTCCAGATCAGGCCCAGGGCGTGGTGACCTATCATCCCTCGTACCTGCTGCGGCTGCCGGACCCGGCGGCGAAGGCCGAGGCCTATGCCAAGTTCGTAGAAGACCTGGGGTTTGCCTGGAGGCTTGCGGCCTCGATTGGGGCTTAACTCGATATCTAAGATACTCCGCTCATCCCGGCGAATGCCGGGACCCAGATCCCAAAGCGCGAACGCGGGGCGGACAGGCTCCGCGCTTTTGGACGCCACTTCGGCGCCATTTCATCTGGGTCCCGGCATTCGCCGGGATGAACGGTATTGATGAGGGTCCTAACCGCCGACCGGGAGCCGTTGCCAGCGTAGCGTCCAGGCGCTGAACGTCAGCCCCAGGGCTGCCACCAGGATCCCGGCGCCGAGGAAGCTCGCGCGGTAGCCCGCGACCTGCGCGAGCAGCCCGAAGCTCAGCATCAGCCCGCCGGTGAGGCTTTGCATCACAAAGCCCTTGAACGAACCCACGGTCGCGCGCGTCTCGGGCCGAATGGCATGCTGGAACGCGGCGTCGGCGTTGATGTCGACGATCCGGAACAGCGCCGCAAAGCCCAGCACCAAGCCCACGGCGACCGGCGCATAGACGGCGACCGCGCCGATCAACACGAGGCCCGAAGCCACCAGCCACAGCGCCAGCAATCGCAGATCCGGCGCCCTCAGCCGGTGGGCCATCAGGCTCGCGACCGCTTCGACCGCGCCCCACGCGGCGATGAACAGGGCGATCGCCGGCCGGGACAGGCCGACCTCGCGGCCGAAGATCTGCCAGTAGTCGGCGCAGGCTGACGAGATGGCCTGGGCGCCCGCGATGAAGGCGATCAGGGCCGGCACGCCGGGCAGGCTGACCGCTTCGCGAGCGCCCCGCTTGAGGTGGCCGAGGTAGCTCGTGCGCCCCGTCGTGGCGGCGCGGCGCGCTTCCGGCAGGACCATGGCCGCCGCAACGCCGGCCACGGTCGAGGCCAGGCTGGCCAGGATCAGCGCGTCGTATCCGAACGAGACGGTCGCCGCCGCTGCCAGCGAGGCCGCCGTCATGCCGATGAAGCGCGCCGCTTGCGCCGTTCCCATGACCCGGCCGTAGAGCTGCGCCTTCTTGTCCTTGGCCAAGGCGTCAAACACCACGGCCTCGAAGGCGCCGGACATGGTCGCCGTCTTGGCGCCCCATAGGACGAGGCCGATCAGGAAGCCCTCGAAGGTCGGCCAGATCAGCCAGACGCCGAACCCCGCCGCGCGGAGCAGTTGGGCGCCGGCCAGCAGCAGGCGGCGCGAGGCATGGTCGGCCAGCACCCCGCAGGGCACCTCCAGCACCAGCGCGGTGAACGACCACGCGAAAAGGGCGATTCCGATCTGCGCCGGGCTCAGTCCCCGCTCGGCGAACATCACCGTGTAGAACGGCAGGATCAGCAGGAAGGCGTCGAAGAACCGCAGCGCGCAGGCGCTGGCCAGGAGCCGTCTCAGGCGAGGAACCCGGCTTCGGCGAAGTCGAGCATCCGGCCCAGCAGGGCGTCCACGTCGCCCTCGCGGGTGATCCCGCCGGACAGGTGGTGCAGCCGGTCGAACTCGGCGAAGCGGTTGTTGTGGACCATGCCCAGCACGAAGTGCAGGCGCCAGTAGACGTCTTCTTTGGGCAGGTCCGGCCGGGCGGCGATCAGGGCGCTGGCGAACCGCTCCAGATGGCTGACATCATTGCGCAGCACCTCGCGCATGTCCTCGTTGCCCTCGGACCGCGCGCGGATGATGAACTGGACGGAGATGCGCCGCGCGTTGTCCGGCGAGCCCCAGCGCAGCGGCGGGGAGAAGTAGGCGGCGAGGATCTCGCGCACCGGCGGCTTGCCGCCGTGCCGCGCCGCGGCCTCATGCAGCATGCGCGCCCGCTCGCGATTGAGCTCGGCGGTGCGCTTGCGGAAGATTTCGAACAGCAGGGCGTCCTTGGACCCGAAATGATAGTTGACGCTGGCCAGGTTGACGCCCGCCGCGGCGGTGATGTCGCGCACCGAGACGTTCTGGAAGCCGTGCAGCGCGAACAGGCGCTCAGCCGCGTTGAAGACCGCGGCCTTGGTCGCGGCCTGGGCTTCGTCGGTGTCGGCTGGGTCCTGGATGGTGGGATCGGTCATGCGATTCCCTGGGGTGGGGTCATTGTGACACTAGCCCGGTCCGGTGCGGGCGGCAAAAGGCCCGTCGATGTAAGTCTTGCCTTTTGTGATTGGTATCACATTATGATATCGTGAACAGCAGGCACTCGAAAACCCTGGCGGCCATCTTCCTTGATCCGGTCTCGGCCAACCTTGAGTGGTCCGCGATCGAGAACCTGCTGGTCGCGCTGGGCTGCGAGGTGATCGAAGGCCGCGGTTCACGGGTGAGATTTCAGAAGGAGGGACGTATCGCGACCTTCCATCGTCCACACCCCAGCAAGGAAGCGAAACGTTATCAGGTGCGCGACGCACGCGCCTACCTGGTCCAGTTGGGAGTCACGCCATGAGCCGGAGCGTCCTGAGCTACCGAAACTACAGCGCGCGGATCGAGTTCGATGCTGACGACCGCGTCTTCTTCGGACGGCTCTCCGGGCTGCGCGACATCGTCAGCTTCCATGGAGAGTCGGTCGATGAGCTCGTTACGGCCTTCCAGGAAGCCGTGGATGACTATCTCGAAACCTGCGCCAAGGTCGGGAAGACGCCGGAGCGGCCCTATTCCGGCAAGCTTATGCTCAGGCTTGATCCCAAGGTTCACGCGGCGACAGCGCGTGCCGCCGAACTTGCCGGCATGAGTCTGAATCAGTGGAGCGAGCGCGTTCTGGCAGAGGCGGCCAAGTCCGAGGCCGCCTGAATCCGCCTACCGCGACAGCTCTTTCATCGCCTTTTCCAGCCCATCGATGGTCAGCGGGAACATCCGGTCGCCGACCAGCTGCTTCATGACGCCGATCGAGGGGGTGTAGTCCCAGTGCCGCTCGGCGGTGGGGTTGAGCCAGACCATGCGCTCGAAGATCTGCGACACCCGGTCCATCCAGACGGCGCCGGCCTCTTCGTTCCAGTGCTCCACCGAGCCGCCGGGATAGGTGATTTCGTAGGGGCTCATCGTCGCGTCGCCGACGAAGATCACTTTGTAATCGTGCGGGAACTTATGGAGGATGTCGAAGGTGTTCAGCTTCTCGGCGTGCCGGCGCCGATTGTCCTTCCACACGCTCTCATAGAGGCAGTTGTGGAAGTAGTAGAATTCCATGTTCTTGAATTCCGACCGCGCGGCGCTGAACAGCTCCTCACAGATCCGGATGTGGCCATCCATCGAGCCGCCGATGTCGAAGAAGATCAGCACGCTGATCTTGTTGCGGCGCTCGGCCCGCATCTGGATGTCCAGGTAGCCCTTTTCCGCCGTGCCGCGGATGGTGCCGTTCATGTCCAGCTCGTCGGGATGGCCCTCGCGCACCCACTTGCGCAGCCGGCGCAGGGCCACCTTGATGTTGCGGGTGCCCAGCTCGACGGAATCGTCGAGGTTCTTGTATTCGCGCTTGTCCCAGACCTTGATCGCCCGGCCGTGGCGGCCCTTGTCCTGGCCCACGCGCACGCCCTCGGGGTGATAGCCGTTGGCGCCGAAGGGGTTGGAGCCGTCCGGCTTGCCGCCGCGCTCGCCTTCGCCCTTGCCCTCGGCCTGTTCCTTGGCGCGCTGGGCCAGCGCCTCCATCAGCTTGTCGAAGCCGCCCATGGCCTCGATCTGGGCCTTCTCCTCCTCGGTGAGGAACTGGTCGGACAGCTTCTTCAGCCACTCGGAGGGGATGTCGACGGCCACCCCTTCGCCGCTCAACTTCTCCAGCCCCTGGAACACATGGCTGAAGACCCGGTCGAACTTGTCGAGGTTCTTCTCGTCCTTCACCAGCGCGCAGCGCGACAGGTAGTAGAAGTCGTCGACCGAGCGATCGATGATCTGCTTGTCCATCGCCTCCATGAGCGCAAGGTACTCCTTGAGCGTCACCGGAATCTTGGCTTCGCGGAGCTCGGTGAAGAAGCGCATGAACATCGGGCTGGGCCTTGGCGTCGAACGACCGTTTGAACGTGCGAAGATGCGGCCTCGGCGCGGCGATGTCCAGTCGCGCCGCGCGCTCAGTCCCGGGTCTTGAGATCCGGCCGCGAGGCCAGGAAGGCGGCCCGCTCGGCTGCGCTCAGCACCTTGGCCTTCTTCTGGCGTGACACCTTGGGTGTCGGCGCGGCGTAGACGCCTGTGGCTCCGCTCCCGCCCTTCAGATCAGATAGCCGCTTCACCGGAGGCTTCATGTCGCGCGCCGCTCCCTGTTGCGCCGGTCAAGGCCAGACAGCGCTCCTCTTCGCAGACTAAGCGTCCGCCGTCTTCAGCTTGCGCCAGACCGTCATGCGCGAGACGCCCAGTCGGCGGGCGATCTCCACGGGCCCGACGCCGGCCCGCTGCAGGGCGACGAAGTCGTTCGCCGGGGCCGAGCGGCGGCGCGGGCGCAGCGGTGGCGCGGGTTCCAGGTCGGCCACGGCCTGCAGCACCGCGCGCAGGGCCTGGCCCGAGGCGTCCCGGCTGTCGAGGGGTGGGTCCAGGACGGTGAGCCCGGCGCCGCGCGCCTCCAGCCGTTCCAGCGCCTCCAGCAGCCCGCGGCCGCTGCCCGCCAGCCGGTCCAGGCGGGTGACCACCAGCTGGTCGCCGGCGCCGATGAACTCCAGGATCGCCGACAGCGCCCGCCGGTCCGAGGCCGCCGCCTCGCCGCGCACCACCTGGCAGCCGGCCGCCTCGAGCGCGCGCCGGTCCTGCTCGGGCGCATCACCGTCCAGCCTCACGTACCCGATTTTGAGCATCGCCCCGCCGATTTGAAACCGCCCGTCGTACAGAGCTTGAGCGTCCCAAAACGCGGGGGCATCGCCAACCCCGACAGTTGTTAATTCGAGGCAATGAAGGACCTCAAACCCTGCAGATTGAGGCAGAATTCTGTCGATCCGCGCGCAAATGTGTCGCTCAGGTGGCGACGGCCTCCGCGGGTCGGCGTAGGATGAACTCGCGGTCGACCGTGCGGCCGACCTGGAATCCGTACTCGCCGGCCTTTTCGAACCCATGGCGGGCGTAGAAACGCTGGGCGCCGTGGTTCTCCGACCAGACTCCGATCCACAGGTCGCCCGGGCGGGTTGCGCGCAGCCAGTCCAGCACCTCGCTGAACAGCCGCCGGCCCAGGCCGCCGCCCTGGTGGTTGGGCAGGAAGTAGAGCCGCTTCAGCTCCCCGCAAGCTGGCGTCACGTCCGGATGGGGCAGGCTGCACGGCCCGGCCAGGGCGTAGCCCACCGCCTCGCCCCCCTGCTCGACGAGCCAAAGCGCCTTGGCCGGATCGGCCAGGTCGGCTTGCGTCCGCGCCAGGCCATAGGCGTCGGCCAGGAAGGCGGCCAGGTCGTCCGGCGCATAGAGGTGGGCGAAGGTCTCGGTGAAGGTCCGCGCGCCCAGATCGGCCAGCACCCTTGCATCGGCCCCGCCGGCCCGGCGAATAACGGCTTCAGGCATCCGCGAAGCCCGACTCTACGTTAGAATGAAGCATGACCGTCGCCCTCTACACCCACCACGACATGCTCGGCCACCAGCCCGGCGCGCACCACCCGGAAAGCCCGGAGCGGCTGCAATCGGTGCTGGGCGCCCTGGACGACGCCACCCTCGACCTGCCCCGCCACGAGGCGCCGCTGGCCGCCGACGCCGACCTGCTGTTGGTCCACGATGCGGCCTATGTGGAGGGTCTCGTCCGCAACGCCCCGCAACAGGGACGCCTGGCCCTGGATCCTGACACCGCCATGTCGCCGGGCAGCCTGCTCGCCGCCCGCCGCGCCGCCGGGGCGGTCGTCCAGGCCGTGCGCGACGTGGCCGCGGGGCAGGGGGACCGGGCCTTCTGCGCCGTCCGGCCGCCGGGGCACCATGCCGAGCCGGGCCTGGCCATGGGCTTCTGTCTCTTCTCCAACGTCGCCGTCGCCGCCCGCGCGGCCCAGGCGGCCGGGCTGGCGCGGGTCGCTGTCGTGGACTTCGACGTCCATCACGGCAACGGCACCCAGGCGGCGCTCGGCGGGCGGCCGGACCTGTTCTTCGCCTCCATCCAGGCCTGGCCCATGTGGCCCGGCACCGGCCACCCCTCCGAGCCCGTCCCCGACAATATCGTCAACGCCATCTCGCCCGACGGCGCCCCCGTCGCCGTCTGGCGCCGCGCCTTCGAGACCCTGATGGACAAGGTCGACGCCTTCGCCCCGGACCTGATCCTGATCTCCGCCGGCTTCGACGCCCACCGCCGCGATCCCGTCAGCGGCGGCAGCCAGGCGCTGGAGGAGGCCGACTTCGCCTGGGCCACCCGCGCCATCGCCTCGGTCGCCCGCCGGCACGCCCGCGGCCGGGTTGTGTCCTCGCTTGAGGGCGGCTACGACCTTGAGGCCCTGGGCCGCTCGGCGCTGGCCCATGTCACGGCCCTCGGTGAAGGGTGATGGAAGAAAACAGCCGCGTGCGAGCCTGTCGCGTCCAGACCCGGTCTTCGCCTTGAGCGCTGGACCCGTCCCCGCGCCCCGGTTTGGCGCCATCGTCCTGGCCCGCCACGGCGAACCCGCCCTGTCCCGCGCCGTCACCCTGACCGGCCCCGAGTACCGCGAGTTCTGGGCCCGCTACGAGGTCGGCGGCATCCTGCCCGGCCAGACCCCACCCGAGGCCCTGAAGCGCTTCGCCGCCGAGAGCGGCGTCCTGGTGACCTCCACCCGCCGCCGCGCCATCGAGAGCGCCCAGACGGTGGTCGGCGACCGCCCGTTCGAGCGCTTCGACCTCCTGATCGAGGCGCCCCTGCCACCGCCGAACTTCCCCGCCTGGGTGCGGATGTCGCCGAAGCTCTGGGGCTTCGTGGCTCGCGTCTGGTGGTGGTACTTCAATCACCACGCTGGCGAGGAGGCCCGCGCCGCCGCCGAAGCCCGCGCCGACCAGGCCGCCGCCATGCTGATCGAAATGGCCCAAGGCGGCGAGAACGTCGTCGTCCTCGCCCACGGCTTCTTCAATCACCTCATCGGCCGCGCCCTGCGCAAGGTCGGCTGGAAGCTCGTCGAGAGCGAGGGCTACAAATACTGGTCCATGCGCCGCTGGGAGCGCGGGTGACCTCCCTCCCATCCCTCCCTTAATGGGGAGGGACAGGCCGCGAAGCGGCCAGGGTGGGGACGTGCGGGGGCGGGGTGACGCCCCATCCCGCCCGTCAAGTATCTATTTCCCGGAATCAAAGACCCACGCCCGCTTGTTGGCCCGAACCCAACGGGGAAATTCGACCCGTTGCCGACCTTGGGGGTCGGCTCAGATTTCCCGCGTGTAGAGCCAATGTCCTAGTTGTGAGCCCTGAGGCTGTCGGAAAGGCGGACACCGCATATCGTTGTTCGCGAGGAGGCCATGCTCTAGGCTGGTCTCCGTTGGCTCCCACGCGCAGGTGGAGGGGAAATGTCGCCGAGGATACGCGGACTGGCCGTCGTCCTGATTGCGGCGCCGATGTTAATCGCCTCTTCGGCAGAGGCCGCGACGGCGTTCGTCAGTATTACGTTCCCCAGCGGAACTCAGACCTATGTCGATGAAGGCATCGGGGACGCCAGTGCGACCCTAGGGGAGTTTTTCTCGGTCCGCTCGGAGGCCGCCGCTTACGATTATGTCGGTGGCGTGGGTGCCTTCGCCCGAGTAGGCTCCAGCGAGATAGTCGCCAACAGTTCAGGTCAAGCGTTCGCCGGCGCTGAGTTTTCGGACATCTTCACACTCCAGGTCGGAGACATGGCCTTAGGACCTGGGTTCGATGGCCTCTTCACGCTTGACTTCGCCATCAACCCCAGCGGATCTGTGACGGCGTCCGCTTCGCCTGAAGACGACGTTGTCCAGGCCTACGCTTCTGCACGTTTTGACTACGGCTATTCGGTTGGCGGGGTCACCGGTGGTGATCGCGCTTTCTACACTCGAAGCATTGATGGCGCTGAGACCATGGGCAATGTGAACGGTCCGCCCCCGGCGAGCGTGCGACTTGCGGGCTTGCGCCTGGGAACCCCAATCCCGATCCGTCTCTTCGCCACGGCACAGGCCGAAGTGATCGTGGGCCCCGAGGGTGGAGCGGTCACGGCCATCGCCGACTTTTCGCATACGCTGCGGTGGGGCGGGGTCACGTCCATATCGGCGACCGACAGCTTCGGAAACCCGATCGCCCTGCCGGTCAACTTTGAACTGTCTCTTCTTGGCGGTTCGGGCTTCGACTACTGGCGCGCGGCAGGTCTAAACCCGCCCCCCGGCGGCGCGGTGCCTGAGCCTAGCACGTGGGCTTTGATCATCATGGGCTTCTGGGGCGTCGGTTCGATGCTTCGCCGCCGGTCAGCTATCAAATCTGTCTAGTCTAGGCGATCGCGGGGGGACTAGACGTTAGAGCAAAAGTCCGCGTTCCACCCTGAACAGCCTCTAGGACGGTCTGCTATCCGGCGCCGAGCTGGAACGTCTGCTTCCTGGCACGGAGCCTTCGGCTGCTCCCGACCCAAAGCCGTCCCAAGCTGCGGGTCAGTGTGCGATCTGCCGACCCGTTCGATAACCGGTAGCAAGGCGGTTAACGGGGCAGAAAGCTAGACCATGGCTTATTGGGCGATGAACGTTTTGAGGGTGCGATCTGCCCCATTGTCGATTCGCTCGTCTGAATGCGCATCAGGACAGCCCATGCCTCACAGAGAGCCACCCAGTCAGAGAGTGCTTCGTTGGCGACACGAGGGCTTGTCAACTCGTCTGGCACAGGGCGCGCTGATCGGCTTGCTTGTCTGGCTTGAGACCCGACATCCGGCGGCGATCCTCTGGCTGATCGGGGCTACGTTCATGGCGCTGGTGGATGGGCGCATCTCAAAGGCCCTTATCGACAAGCCGGAAAGCCGGAGCCTGTCTTTCGCGGCGGCGCTGACGCGTCTGATATCCGGCGCAACGTTCAGTTCCGTCATCTTTGTTTGCCTGCTCGACAGGACCATCGTCGGCATTGCCTCGGCCGTCTTCGTCGGCTGTGCGATTACCCTTAACAACGCCATCATGACGCGCGGATCGAGACCGGACGCAGCGCTGCTGGTCGGCCCGTCGTCCCTGATGCTGGTAGCTCTTCCTTTCGTTGCGTCATGGCTTGGGTATCCCGTGACACTGGCCAGCGGCCTGCTTTTGGCGATCGGCGGGCTCGCGTTCGTGGCCTTTATCGCCCTTCTCGCTCAGACCCTTCATTTGGAGAGCCAGCGCCTTCGCGATGCGTCACGAGAGCTGGCCATAGAGCGCGATCGGGCAGAGCACCTGGGTCAGGAAGCCGCCTCGGAACGGGTCCGGTGGCGCACACTATTCCATCAGAGCCCGTTGCCACAGGTCAGCCTCGACGCCTCCTCGCTGTATGTGCGCCTGCAGGATTCCCGGCTCGCCGAGGGCTCAATGGGCGAGAGGATTCTCAGGGTCTTCAGGGAGTCGCCAGACGTTATCGACGATATCGCCCTTACAGAGGCCAACGAGGCCGCCCGAAAACTGATCTATCAACGGCAACCCGATGGGTCATTCTCACGAGGCCAGTTTGATAATGGCTTCATGCGGCAACTCTGCGACGGCCTGGAAGAACTCGGGAAGGATGGGGTCGTGCCGCCGTTCTCAACCCGGATCACCATGCCCGACGGTCGGATTTCCGAGCTGGATGTTCACTACCGGCTTCTACCCGAAGCGGACCCACCCTGGTCCGTCATCCTGGTTTCATTTGTCGATCAAACCGCTTTCAAGGCGGCGGTGAACGCTGCGAATGCCGCGTCTTTGGCCAAGAGCGAGTTCCTTGCGGTGATGAGCCACGAGATCAGAACGCCGCTCAACGGTGTGCTGGGCATGGCACATGTGATGGAGCGCGGCGCCCTC
>JANPKX010000157.1:0-6866 GCA_031426235.1 Alphaproteobacteria bacterium
GCCGACCAGGGCGCCGGCGCTCAGCAAGCTGCGCAGGCGCGGATACCACCCTGGCAGGCCTGACGCCCGCAGGTCCCAGAGCCAATGCAGCGCCAGGCCCGCAGCCAGCCCGGCGAACTGCCAGGCGCGCATCTCGGCCGGCAGGACCAGCATCCCCAAGCCATAAAGCGTCGGGATCATCGCCAGCGAGACGGTCGTGACGCTGGGGGCGGGCCGCTCGACGGCGAAGCCCCAGCGCGCGCCGCCCAGGAACGAAAGAATCAAGGCGGCATAGGCGCCCAGAACCATAGCCGCCGGCTCGCGATATGCGCGCGCCAGCAGGCCGACGAGCGGGGGTCCGATAAACCCGCTCAGGCCCAGCAGGCCGTAAGCGAGGACCACGGGGGGCGTTCGGCCGGTCTCGGACGTCATCGCCGCGTCTCCGGCAAGGGCGCGATCCAGCCGGCCAGGCGTTGCAGCGCCGGCCGCAGGCGAAGAAACAATCTGTACAGCCGCTCAAGCAACCACAGGAGCGGCGGCCAGGCTGCCAGTCGGCCTGCCGGGGCCAGCAGGGGTATCGCGCGCCACATGGCGGCGAAGGCGGCTGCGCCGGAGACGATCGGCTCGCACCCCTCCTGGGCGTGGAACCGCGCCAGCAGCGTCTCGCGGTCCAGCGGACAGGTCCCGTCGCCGGCGACGGGGACGAAGGCGATAGCGCCTCGCCTGCTGTCGAGCCGGCGCAAGAGGCCGATCTCGCGGACGCACAGGGGGCACTGGTCGTCGTACCAGACGGTGACCCTAGGGCTGTCGGGCTGGGTGTTTGCGGGCACGGGCGAGCCTCCTCGACGACTGTCCTAGCGCCCCAGCAGGCGCACCACAATCGACGCGGGAAGCGGATGACCTCGGCCCGCGCGCGGCCTATCCTGCGCGCCATGAGCGACCTCCTCGACGCCCCGCCGCTGCCCGACACCGATCGGCCGACGACCCAGGACGGCCCGGCCATCCGCCTCTACCTGGTGGACGGCTCGGGCTTCATCTTCCGGGCGTTCCACGCCCTGCCCCCGTTGACCCGCAAGTCGGACGGCGTGCCGGTGGGCGCCGTCTCGGGCTTCTGCAACATGAACTGGAAGCTGCTGGTCGACATGAAGACCTCCGCCGAGGCGCCGACCCATCTGGCGGTTGTGTTCGACCATTCCGAGAAGACGTTCCGGAACGCGCTCTATGATAAGTACAAGGCCCACCGGCCGCCGCCCCCGGAAGATCTTGTGCCGCAGTTCGCCCTGGTGCGCGAAGCCACCCGCGCGTTTGGCGTGCCATCCCTGGAGTTGCCCGGCTACGAGGCTGACGACGTCATCGCCGCCTACGCCTGCAAGGTGCGGGACATGGGCGGCGAGGTCGTGATCGTCTCGTCCGACAAAGACCTGATGCAACTGGTCGGGCCGCGCGTCTTCATGCTCGATACCATGAAGAACCTGAAGATCGGGATCGAGCAGGTCGCTGACAAATTCGGCGTAACGCCGGACAAAGTCGTCGATGTGCAGGCGCTCTGCGGCGATTCGGTCGATAATGTTCCCGGGGCCCCGGGGATCGGGATCAAGACCGCCTCTGCCCTGATCAACGAATACGGCGACCTCGATACGCTGCTGGCCCGCGCCTCCGAGATCAAGCAGGACAAGCGCCGCCAGACGCTGATCGACTTCGCCGACCAGATCCGGCTGTCGCGCCAACTGGTGCAACTGGACTGCGACACGCCACTGCCAGAGCCGCTCAACGCCCTTGTCGTCGACGACCCTGATCCGGCGGTTCTCGCCGCATTTCTCGAGACCATGGAATTCAGGACGCTGGCGCGGCGCATCGGCGACGGCAAGGCCGGCAACGCCACGCCCTCGGGCGGCGGCGGGTTCACGGTCGCGGCCACCCCGCCGCCTGAGGCCAAGGCGCCTGCCGCCCCGGCCCATGGCGCCATCGACACCTCCACCTACGTCTGCATCTCCGACCTGGAGACCCTCGACGCCTGGATCGCCCGCGCCCTTGAAGCCGGCGTCATCGCGTTCGACACCGAGACCGATGCGCTGGGCGCGGTCAGCGCGAACCTCTGCGGGGTGTCGCTGGCGGTCGCGCCGGGCCAGGCCTGCTACATTCCCCTGGCTCATGCCCACGAGGGCGAGGGCGGGCTGGCGCTGGAGGCGCCGTCAGAGCTGACTCAGATCCCGCTCGAGGCCGCCATCGCCCGGCTGAAGCCGCTGTTGGAAGACCCTGCGGTGCTCAAGGTGGCCCAGAACGGCAAGTACGATCTGGCGGTCCTGGCCCGCCATGGCATCGCCGTGACGCCGATCGAGGACACCATGCTGCTCAGCTTCACGCTGGAGGGCGGCTTGCATAAGAGCCACGGCATGGACGAGCTCTCCAAGCGGTTGCTGGACCATGAGCCGATCAGCTTCAAGACTGTGGCCGGGGCCGGCAAGGCGCAGAAGAGCTTCAAGCACGTCGAGCTCGGCGCGGCGACCTGCTACGCCGCCGAGGACGCGGACGTCACCTTAAGGATCTACGAGCATCTGCGCCCGCGGCTGGCGCCCGAAAAGCTGCTGACCGTCTACGAAACCCTGGAGCGGCCGATGCCGCCGGTGCTGGTTGAGATGGAGCTCGCCGGAATCAAGGTGGATCCCGACCGCCTGCGCCAGCTCAGCCACGATTTCTCGGTTCGCATGGTCGAGCTGGAGGCCGAGGCGCATCGCGTGGCGGGCCGGCCCTTCAACCTGGGCAGTCCCAAGCAGATCGGCGACATCCTGTTCGGCGAAATGGGCATTGCCTCGGGCAAGACGACGGCTAAGGGCGCAGCGTCCACCGACGCCTCCCTGCTGGAGGACCTGGCGGCCCAGGGCCACGAGCTGCCGCGCATCCTGCTGGACTGGCGTCAGCTGGCGAAACTGAAGGGTACGTACACCGACAACCTGGTCGCGGCGATCAACCCTGCGACGGGGCGTGTCCACACCTCCTATTCGCTGGCGGCGGCCACCACCGGCCGCCTCGCCTCCTCTGACCCGAACCTCCAGAACATCCCGATCCGCACGGAAGAGGGCCGCAAGATCCGCAAGTGCTTCATCGCCGACGCGGGCCATGTGCTGATCAGCGCCGACTATTCCCAGATCGAACTGCGCCTGCTGGCCCACATCGGCGACATCCCGCAGCTCAAACAGGCCTTCGCTGACGGCCTCGACATTCACGCCATGACCGCCTCAGAGATGTTCGGCGTGCCGATTGAGGGCATGCCGGCCGACACCCGCCGTCGGGCGAAGGCAATCAACTTCGGCATCGTCTATGGCATCTCGGCGTTCGGTCTCGCCAACCAACTGTCGATCCCGCGGGAAGAGGCGGGCGCCTACATCAAGACCTACTTCGAGCGCTTCCCCGGCATCCGCACCTACATGGACCGCATGCAGCAACAGGTGAGATCGACCGGGTTCGTCACCACCATCTTCGGCCGCAAGGTGCACATCCCCGCCGCCAAGGGCCGCAGCCCCGCCGAACGCGCCTTCGCCGATCGCGCCGCCATCAACGCGCCGATCCAGGGCGCCGCCGCCGACGTGATGCGAAGAGCCATGATCCGGATGCCTGAGGCTCTGCGCGCCGAGGGCCTGACCGCCCGCATGCTGCTCCAGGTCCACGACGAACTGGTGTTCGAGGCGCCGGAGGCTGAGGCCGAGGCGGTGATCGCGGTGGCGAAACGGATCATGGAACACGCCGCCGAGCCGGCCCTCTCGATCTCGGTGCCGCTGGTGGTGGAAGCGCGCGCGGCCGCAAACTGGGACGACGCCCACTAACCCCTGGCCTGGATGAAGCGCACGTCGGCGCCCTCCAGCCGCACCGCTGTCAGGACGCCGGACATGTAGACCCCGGTGTCGATGCCGATCCGGTTCGCCCGGTGCTCGGGCGCTTCCGACGGGGTGTGCCCATGGACCACGACGGCGCCAAGATCCTCGTCGGAATGCAGGAACTCATGCCGGATCCACATCAGGTCGCGGTCCGCCTGCTCCGCCAGCGCCACGCCTGGCCGCACGCCGGCGTGGACGAACAGGTAGTCGCCGAGGGTCAGGCGGAGCGGCAGCCGTTCGAAGAACGCGCGGTGCGCCGCCGGGAAGGCCCGGGTGAAGGCCGCCCGGGTCCGCGCACAGGCGTCCATGTTCTCAAGATCGCGAGGCGGTTCGACACCATAGGACCGCAACGTCGCCTGGCCCCAGTTGGCGACCCACGCCGGCGCGAAGGCCGGATCATCCAGGAACCGCAACAGGGCATGCTCGTGATTGCCCATCAGGGCGACAACGTCGAAGAGCCCGCCGGCCTCCAGCCGCATCACGGCCTCGACCGCCCCGCGGCTGTCCGGCCCCCGATCCACATAGTCCCCTATGAACACCAGCAACGGCCGCTGGACCGGCGCACCGATGGCGGCGTCGCGGCGAAGCTCCGCGATCAATGTCTCGAGCTGAGCGGTGTACCCATGCACATCGCCCACCGCATAGACCAGCCGCCCACCGGTCGTCGGACTTCGCGCAATCATCAAAGAAGGTTCCTGGTGGAGCCGAGGGGAATCGAACCCCTGACCTCCTCATTGCGAACGAGGCGCTCTACCATCTGAGCTACGGCCCCAGGAAGGCGCGGAATAAGGCGATTGCGGGGGGCACTGTCAAGCGCTGTCGCCACCCTCGCGTGCGGCTCGCCTTGTCAGCGCCGCAAAGGCCGGTAGAAGCATCGCCATGGGAAGCTTCATTCTTTACGTGCTGCAGGGCCTCCTCAGCATGCTCGTCCTGGCCATCATCGTCAGCGCAATCCTGTCGTGGCTGGTGGCCTTCAACGTGGTGAACATGCGCAACGGCTTCGTCTACGGCGTCGTGCGGTTCCTGGATGCTGTCACGCGTCCGATCCTGGCGCCATTTCAGAGGCTGATCCCCTCGCTGGGCGGGGTCGACCTCAGCCCCATCGTGGTGATTCTGATCCTGCAGGGCGCGCAGCGTTATCTGCTGCCGTGGCTGTTTCGACCTATTCAAGCAATGATCGGCTGATTGTCGGGAACCGAATTGTGGAAAGGCCGTTCTCATCCACGACCGCCCCCGATCTTTCGGATCGGCGGTTCGGATCGGCCCGGCCACCCCTGGCGCCCCCCCGACCAACTGGCTGGGCCGATCCCCCCTCTTTCTTCTCGCGGACGCCTCTCGTCCCCTCGCCCGCACGCGGCTAGGGTTGCCCCATGGCAGGACCATCTCAAGCGCAACGCGCCGATCTCGCCCGCCTCATCGCCGACGCCCGCCGACTGGTGGTGTTCACCGGCGCGGGCATTTCCACCGAAAGCGGCATCCCGGATTTCCGCAGTCCTGGCGGCGTGTGGAGCAAGATGAAACCGATTCAGTTCCAGGACTTCGTCGCCAGCGAAGAGCGTCGGCGCGAGGCCTGGGAGCGGGCCTTCTCGGGCCGGGCTGGATGGGTGGGGCGACAGCCCAATGCGGGCCACATGGCCGTCGCGCGGCTGGTGGCCCAGGGCAAGGCCAGCGCGGTGATCACCCAGAACGTCGACAACCTGCACCAAGCCTCGGGCATACCCGCCGACCAGGTAATCGAGCTTCACGGCAACGCCAGCTATGCGACCTGTCTCGAGTGCGCCGAGCGCCATGAGCTGGACGATCTGAAGGCGCTCTACGAGGCGACAGGCGACCTGCCTGCGTGTGCGACATGCGGCGGCATCGTCAAGACCGCCACCATTTCCTTTGGCCAGTCGATGCCGGCCGGACCCATGGCGCGGGCCGAGGCAGAGACCCGGGCCTGCGATCTTTTCCTGGTGCTGGGCTCATCGCTGGTGGTTTACCCCGCGGCGGGGTTCCCGGTGATGGCCAAACGCTGTGGCGCAACCCTCGCGATCGTCAACCGCGAGGAGACCGAACTGGACGGCTATGCCGACCTGGTGCTGTACGACGAGATCGGACCAGTGATGAGTGCGGCGGCGCCGGCGAACTAAATGGGCCTCGTCGGCGCTTTCGTCACACCGG
This sequence comes from Alphaproteobacteria bacterium, assembly GCA_031426235.1. Taxonomy (GTDB): domain Bacteria; phylum Pseudomonadota; class Alphaproteobacteria; order Caulobacterales; family Caulobacteraceae; genus Phenylobacterium. The sequence goes on from JANPKX010000157.1 coordinate 6,015, forward strand.
GGCCTTGATGTTCAGGCTATCGGCTGCCCGACGTTGCGGAGCCCCTCGTGAAAAGACTGTTGATCCTGGCCGGCGTAACGGCCCTGTCCCTCAGCGCCTGCGGCAAAACTGACACCGGCGGCGCCGGCGATCCATATGCGGGCCTCGAGTCTCAGATCCTCAGCTGGCGCACCGCCATCGAGGCAGGCCATCCGAGCTGCTCGACCAAGGTCGACGGTAAGGGCTGCGCCGACTTCCAGGTGACCTGCAAGGCCGCACAGATCATCGCGCCGGACGAGACCGCCCGCGGCGTCTCGGCCAAGGTCGTCGCCGCCATGACGTTCAACGGCCGCACGAGCGAAGGCGTGTCGGGCCAGCCCGGCTCGGCGTTCGCGCTGTTCTCGAAGACGGGCAGCGCCTGGACGCGGGCCGAATCGCCGCCCGTCAACCTGACGAGCTGCGCGCCCGTCTGAGGTCAGGGCGGCGGTCCGGTCACAGCCAGATCGGCGGTCTTCACGGCGCACCCCTTCAGGGTCTGGTTCAGCACCACCACCTCGGCTTGCATGGGATAGGTTTGTTCGCTCATGCCATCGGAGCAGTTGCCGACCGTGAGGGTGACGCTGAGCTGCTCCCCGTTCGCGCCTCGCGCGATCCAGAAGCCGCGTCCGGGCTCGATCATCGCGCCTGGGGCCTCGACGGTGACGTCAGGCGAGTCGGGGCGGGTGAGGGTGAACCGATTGGCCTCCATCCGCAGATTCCAAAACGGCTCGGTACCCAAGGCTGTCATCGGCTGGCTGAAATCGGTCACCCCGGGCTTGGGCGCATCGGCGGGCGCTGGCGCCGGCGCGCCGGTCGGGTCCAGTGGCTGGCATG
>JANPKX010000158.1:0-1680 GCA_031426235.1 Alphaproteobacteria bacterium
GAGGTCTCGCGGAAGGACATGGATCGCCTCGTGTAAAGAATCTTTGACATGATGTTAGCATGATTTTACATCGTGTCAGCCGGTCGCGTGGCCGTCATCGAGGTCAAAACCATGTCCGCCGCATCCCTCCTTCGAATCTGCGCCGTGTTCGCCGGTCTTTCCGTGACGGGCGCCTGCCATGGGCAGCACAGTCCCGCGAACCACGGCGGGCCGCCCGCGGGCGCCGCCGTGGATATGCAGGGCGGCCCGCGGGCCTTCATCGACAATCCCAACGGCCGCGCCTTCTACGCCCTGTCCGTCGCCACCCTCAAACCGGGCGCGCCGCCGCTGGACATGGCGGCCTATGAGGCCAAGTCCTTCGCGATCTTCCGCGCCATGGGCGCGGCGATGGGCATGTCGCCCGAAGGCATGCAGGATCACCTCAAGGCGATCCCCCGGCAGATGGTGCAGATCGTGAAGGAGGATCCGAAGGTGCTGGAGAGCTTCGAGACCTTCGCGGACGCCCTGGTCGGACCGAAATAGCGGGGGTCGCGGCGGGGTCTTCGAGTGCGCCCGCCTGAGCCCATGTCGACGCGGCTTGGGTCGCCGCCGACGCGAGGATGAGCGGGTGCGGGAACCCAAGGTGGCGAAGGCTTGGCGGCAGAGTGCCCGGCCGTCAGGCGGCCGCCTTGTCCCGGCGGTCCTCGTCCTTGGGCAGGAAGGCCAGCATCGGGGTGGCCCACGCTTCAGCGTCGGCGCGGGTCAGCTTGCGGCTGGCGTTGGCGACCTTGGAGAGGTGACGATAGAACTCTGACGCGGCCAAGGTCAGGCGGAAGTCCGTGGCGATCTGCTGGAGGGTCGTCGCCTGGGTGACCATGGCGCGCAGGGCCTGGTCAGGATCGGTCTCCGCCGCGGCGACGGCGGCGCGGATGATTTTCAGGCACTGGTTGACCTTCTGCTGGTAGGGAGTCTCCGAGCCGTCGTTCTTGCGCTTGAGCGGTCCGGCGTACTCGCCCGAATTGAACCGGCGGCGGTCGGGACCGACGTAGCCCACCGCCTCGACCCAGTCGCGCTCTCTCAGCGTCACCGCCTCCAGCCGCCGCACCAGGTCCTTCATGGAGAAAGGCTTGCGGAGGAACTCATGCACCCCGGCATCTCTGGCCGACAGGATCAGGTTGGCGGTGGCCGCCCCCGTCACCGTGATCACCGGCGCCTTGCGGGACGCCCACGTCGAGCGACGCAGCTTGCGGGTGAAGGCCAGGCCGTCGACCTGCTCGTCAGCCAGTTCGACCACGATGAGCTGAGGCTCGCAGGTCTCGGCGATCTTCAGGGCGCGGTCGGTGGTGGTGGCGATCCAGACGTGGCTGCGGGCGATATCGCGCATGATGTCGCTGAGCAGGCGGGCGCTCGCGGACTGCGGGTCGGCGACCAGCACGCGCTTGAGCCGCGGCGCCATCTTCTCGAGGATGCGTTTGTCGCCGTCGAACAAGACCGTGCCGCTCCGCGCTTCAACCCAGACATATCCGCGAATGGGTAAAGAACGGCTTGATGAACGCGGCCCGCACGGGCCGTCTCAATCGTGGAAAGGATCACGCATCAGGATGGTGTCGTCGCGCTGCGGGCTGGTCGACAGCAGGGCCACCGGTGCGCCGATCAGTTCCTCGATCCGGCGCACGTATTTGACGGCGCTGGCCGGCAGGT
>JANPKX010000159.1:0-2275 GCA_031426235.1 Alphaproteobacteria bacterium
CGGCCCGCTCGCGCTCGGCCCGCTCGGGCTCGGTCAGCACCCGCTGGGCCCCCGGCGTCAGGCCGGCGCCCAGCGCCATCTTCAGCCGGATCCCCATCCGCACAGCGAAGAAGCAGTGCCGGAACTCCGCCGACGCCGCCAGGAACAGGGCCGTATCGTCCCCCGCCCCCTTGGCGATCTCAGACGCCGCCGTCCCCAACGCAAACGCACACGCCGTCATCGCCCCGATCACGTCGGGCGGCGGAGCGGCAGGGGTTACAGCGGCAGGCAGCATGAGAACAAATATAGAACATTGAGCGGAGCTGTCAACCCGCCAGCAGGAGCAATCCTGCCCGCCCCGACGCTGGCGCCTCGGCGTTGCCCCGCCCGGCCGCTTCGCGCTTGTCCCTCCCCATCAAGGTCCCCATCAAGGGAGGAGGTCCGGCAACCGCCCCCCACCCCCCGCGTTCCGACCCGATGGCGCTGCATGCAGAACGGCTCGGCCGCGGACGACCGCTTCTGCTGGTGCACGGGCTGGGCGGCAGCGTCCGGTCGTGGGACCTGATCGCCCCCGCGCTCAGTCGCACCCGCGAGCTCGTGCTCATCGATATGCCGGGGCATGGCCTGTCGCCGTCGCTTCCCGGCCGGCAGACCATCGCAGCCTTCGCCGACGAGATCGCGGCCTTCATCTACGGCGAGGGCTTGGGCGGGGTCGATCTGGTCGGCAGTTCGGTCGGCGCCCGGCTGGTGCTGGAGCTGTCGCGCCGGGGCGTGGGCGGCGACTGCGTCGCGCTGGATCCGGGCGGCTTCTGGCGCGGCTGGGAGACCACCTTCTTCCGAACCACCATCGGCGCGTCGATCCGGCTGGTCCGGGCGCTTCAGCCTGTCATGCCCGTCCTGACGCGGCACGCGGCGACCCGGACGTTGTTGCTGGCGCAGCTCTCAGCCAGGCCCTGGAGGCTGCCGGCCGGCGTGGTCCTGACGGAAATGCGGAGCTTCGCGGCGACCTGCGTCTTCGACGACATAGTGCGCGAACTCGCCACGGGCCCCCTGCAGGCGGGCGCCGCCACCACGCCCGGCCGCGTCACCATCGGCTGGGGCCGCCAAGACCGCCTGCTCCTGCCGCGCCAGGCCGAACGGGCCCAGGCCGCCTTCCCGCAGGCGCGCCTGCACTGGTTCGACGCCTGCGGCCACTTCCCCCAGTGGGATAAGCCGGATGAGACGGTGCGGGTGATCCTGGAGGCGACGGGATAGGCGGGGGGTTGGAATTCGGCGCTGGCTCACGGACGGCGATCGGACCCACTCAATGCCCGAGGCGGGGGATTAGAGAACATCAGGCAGCTGGATGCTCACGCAGCCCGGGACTGCTTCAACGCCTCCGCCGCTTGTCCGTAACTCTCAGCGCTGGCAACGGCCTGAATCACCCTCAGGAGGTCCCGAACGTTGATCGGCTTGGCGATGATGTCGTTCATTCCGGCGGCGTAATAGGTTCCGATCTGATGGACCATCGCGTTGGCGGTCAGGGCCACGATGGGCACGGGCGCACGCCCTGTTTCAGCTTCCAGGTCCCGGATCTGACGCGCCGCCGACGGTCCGTCCAGGACGGGCATCTGCACATCCATGAGGATCAGGTCCCAATCGCCTGTCCGCCAGCTGGCGATGGCCTCCATGCCGTTTTCGACGATTGTTGCGGACAGATCGAACTGCGCCAGCAGGGTCTTCAGGACCAGTTGGTTGATGGGATTGTCTTCGGCCGCCAGAATATTGAAGGCGCGAATGGGTTCGGAGAGTCCTTCATCCTCCGGCTGCGGCGACGGGCCCACCGCATCGCTCGCCAGGACCTCCAGGGGCAGGAGAACTTCGAAGACCGTTCCCACGCCAGGTTCGCCGGTCGCGTGGATCTCCCCACCCATGGCGGTGCAAAGATCGCGGGTAATCGCCAGTCCCAGCCCGGAGCCGCCGTACTTTCGGGTGGTGGAAGAGTCGGCCTGCACAAAGCGATCGAAAATGCCCGCGATCTGGTCCGGAGCGATCCCGACGCCCGTGTCCGACACGCGGAAGAAGACATTGTCGCCGCGCCGGTCGATCGAGACCCGGACTTCCCCCTGGGCGGTAAACTTCACGGCGTTGGAAATCAGGTTGTAGAGAATCTGCCGCACGCGCGCTGAGTCCCCCAGATAGGCGCCGCGGGCGGCGGGCTCTACCGTGAGGTTGAAGGACAGCCCCTTGCTGTTGGCGACGCCGGTGAAGGCTGCATTGGCGCCAAGGGCTACGTCCTAAAGGTCGAAGGGTTTTG
>JANPKX010000160.1:0-5076 GCA_031426235.1 Alphaproteobacteria bacterium
TTCAGGGCCAGGGTCTGACGATAGGACCGCGCGGCGCGCTGGTAGCTGCGCGCCAGGCCGTTGGCCTCGTCGGCATCGTCCGCCGCCTGGGCCCGGCGCGCGAAGTCGCGGGCCATGGCCAGGTCGAGCCGGGCGATCTCCGCCAGGCCCTCAGCCTCCTCGTCGGTGATGTCGAGCGCGTCGTACATGTCGGGAGGAAGGCTAGAGGGCCGGTACGACAGATTCGGACGTAGGTCGGCGCGTCGGGCGGCAAATTCGCAACCGCCGGGCCAGGGCGGGCGTTCAGGCCGGATGAAACCCTTGCTGGTCGCCCTCCTGCCCCTGGCCCTCGCAGCCTGCGCCACCACCCCCGCCCAACAGCGACGTCGTCGCCGTCGTCCAGGACGAGCAGAGCCGCCAAGCCGCCACGGACGCCGCCGCCGAAGGCCAACCCGCCGAAAAGGCCCTGTCGCAGGCGTCGGAAGCCCGCGGGACCCTATCCGAACCGCCAAAGTAGCGCGGGCCGCTGCATCGGCCTGCTCCGCTCATCGCAGGTCAGTTCCCCCGCCGCGACCGGCAGACCCGGCTGGAGGCCGCCGCCGCGGCCCGCCCCTTACGCATGAAGCGGCATGGCTACTGCGCCCACGCCCCAGACAACGCGCCGAGACCGTGGCGGGGCGCCCGGCTCGGCAACGGCGGCTTAGCGCCTGTAGCTGGCTAGGCCTGTTCCGGTTTCTGGCCGTTGGCCGACCCGGAGTGTCACTCTCCGGAACGGCGAGTTTCCGGCGCTGACCTAACGGTGAGAACCGACCCTGGACCGACATTTGATGCGTTCGCTTGGGGGTCGGTGAGCCGAAGATCAGCTTCCGGGGGCTGAAGGTGTCGGCTTCGACGCCTCGTTTGCCTCCGCGCGAACAAGCCGGGGGAAGGTCAAGCGGAATGCCGCACCCCCCTCGTTCGCAACGGAGAGAACGCCCCCCAACTGCTGTGCGAGGGCATCGATAAGCCGGGTGCCCAACCCTGACGGCCCAGCGTGCTCGACCGACGCATATCCGCTGCCGTCATCCCGAACCTCGATCTCGATATCGTTGAGGTTCGCCAACCGAACCCTGACCACTATACTTCCTGAACCTTCTCCGCCGAACGCGTGCTTGAACGCGTTGGTCACGACTTCCGCCACAATCAGTCCAACCGGCGTCGTCTGGTGCGGCGCCAGACGCAGCGGATCTGCCTCCAACGTGATCGAGATCCCGCGCGCCTCTGCGCCGTAGGCGGACCCCAACTCATTAAGCAGCCGCCGGAGGTATTCGGCGACGTCCACCTCCTCCATGCTGGAGCCGCTGTATAGCGCTTCATGGACTAGGCCGATGGAGTTCAACCGTCCTCGGGTGCTCTCGAACGCTTCACGCACCTCTGGGTCGTCGAAGCGTCGAGCCTGCAAGCGCAGCAGGCTTGCCGTCATCATAAGGCTGTTCTTCACCCGGTGATCCACCTCCCGCATCAGGAGATCGCGGTCGGCCAGCGCCCGCGACGCGGCCGCATTTGCGTCTTGCAGGTCTTTCCTCGCCGCGGCCTCGCGATCGGCGGTGCGCAACCCGAACCAGACCAGAGCGCCGATGCCAAGCGTTGCCAGCAATACCTGGGCGACGGACTCATAGACATGGCGGCGCCATTCCCGAAGCACGCCGTCGGGATCGTAGCTCGCCACCGCCACCAGCGGCCAGCCCGGCACCGGCAGGTTGGCGCTCAGCGCCGCCTTGCCCCGGGGTGAGCCTACAATGGCCAAACCCGGCGGCTTCGGCGGCGCGATGGCCTGTCCCTGGGCGTTGAAGTCCACGAAGCTCGCGGCCACGAACCGCCCGTCCTGGGCCCAGATCGAGAGGATCGGGTCGTTCGGCGATCGGGCAGCCGATGGACGAATCCCATCAGGTCGCACGTTTACACCAACGACGCCCACAAACCGCCCCGCGCGATCCTCCAGGCGCTCACTGAGCGAATAGATCACCGCGCCCGTCAGCCGACTACGCATCACCGGCAGCACGGCGGGCTCGCCGGTGCGGAAGGTTGAACCTACGTTACGCCCGAAACTGACCGAGGCCGCTGGCCGCGCGCTTTCCGATGTCGCCCGCACCTGACCGTCCGCGCCGACCACGACGATGTAGTCTTCGGCGCTGGTGTCGCGGGCACGGGCGGCCAGATAATCGTGCAGGGCGGTTTCGGTCGAATCGTCCTTGCGGATATAGTCGACGATCTCGTTCGCCACCCGGCTCGACTGGTCGTAGAGGCGCGCGGAGTAGGTGGCGGCGAACTGCGCCAAGGTTACCGCCTGCGCCTGCCGCTGTTCCAGAACGTTCGCGCGCTCAGCGATCAGGGACTGGGTTCGCAGAGTGGCGATCATCCCTACCGCCAGCACCCCGATGAGCACAAACAGCCGTCGCTGCGTCAACCAAAGGCCGCCCCCGATGTTTTGATCTGTGGTCAGCGATGTGTCCCCCGCTATGGCCACCAGCGGCGACCCAACCTTCACAACGCAATTTCCTCGAAAAGGTTACGGCGAACGCCCGCCCTTGGCGCGCCGACCGAACGTCCCGTTTCGGGCCATAGGTCGATGACTGCTACCCCCCCTTCTCGGTCGTTGTGACGTTCCCTTAGGGGCGTTGATCGTCAGACGACGGGCAACCGTTGCCTGCCGCAGCGCCCTGGTATGGTCCACTCAGCGAACTCTGCCCAACAACGAGTTCGGGCCATGCTCATCGTATCTCCCGGCTTCCATCGGCCACCAACCAATTGCAGCTTCACTATAAACAAGCTTCACTGCAAATAAGCTTGACCATAGAAAGATTTTTTTGGATCGGCCGGCCGACCGGACAAGCAATTCAGACAAATTCAAGTCATCAATAGCAGATTTTAGACCTATTCGGTTTGACAGTCCGCACGGCGTCTGTTTCTAGTTCGCCATAGTTAGTTGGCTGAACGCTGGGATTTCCATATGAAAGCTATCTTGCTTGCGAGCGCCATTGCGCTCAGCTTGGCATCAACCGCTACCGCTGCTGTGGTGGATCTTAGCGGCATCGCCAACGCTAGTCTCGACGGGTCTACGGGCGTCGATCTCTTCCTCAACGCGGGCACGTACGAGCTCACCGCCGTGGACGGCACTTATGATGCCTTCACCCGGTTCTCGAGCGTCAGCGGCTGCGACTTTGACGGCAAGAATTGCAGTCAGGGCTACGAGGTTTCGTTTCGGGCGATTGCCAACGGCCTGACCTTCAAGTTTGGCGACGGAAGCGCGAACGGCGGCATAGGCCCGATCAACCCTGGAGATGGCTACTTCGCCACTCCGGCGCTGGCGCTTACGGCCTCCACCGGCCTACCCGCCACCCTGACCGTCAACACGGCTCAGAACGTCCGGTTCTTTATCTTTGACGATAACCTCGGGGACAACAGCGGAGGCGTCTCCATTAACGTTGCCTCGGTTCCCGAGCCTGCCACTTGGGCGATGATGATCATCGGCTTCGGCGCTGCTGGCTCGATGATCCGCCGGCGGAAGGCTGTGGTCGCCTAGTTACCCGCGTCTGAGAGATACGCGCCGCCGGTCGCAAGATCGGCGGCGTTTCTGTGTCTTGAAGGGCGTCGCTCGCAACGTCGCCTTTCCCCCTTCTGAGACGTTCGCATCGTCCGCCCGGCGGACCGGGGTCGCCCGCCACGTGGTACGCCGATACGGTCGGATTTGGGACGTTGGCAGACGTTCCAGGAAGCGGACACGCCCAACGGAAGAGATGAGTCAAAAGCGGCCCAAGCCCTGACCTTGCGCCGAGCTCAGACCGCCCCCCTACCCCCACACCCCCGGCCGCCGGTCCTTCCACGGGCACTCCGTCTCCAGCTGGCCCGCCAGGCGGTACAGCGTCGCCTCGTCGGCGAAGCGGCCGGTGAACATCATGCCGATGGGGAGGTTCTCGTCGGATTGCCACAGGGGCAGGGAGACCGAGGGCTGGCCGGTGAAGTTGAAGGGCGGGGTGGTGGCGTAGGTGGCCGACTGGCGCTTATCGAACTCGGAGGTGTCGGCCATGTTGGGGTCGAACCAGTCCAGCTTGGGCGAGACGGTGGACATGGTGGGGGTGAGGTAGACGTCGAAATCCTCGAACCGGCTGAGGATCTGGCGGTTGTAGAGGCGCAGTTCCTGCCACCCCCAGAGGGCCTTCTGGCCGCTGATCCGCTTGCCGGCGTCGTAGGCGCGCTGGGCCAGCGGCCCCAGTTCGCCGGGCTCGGGCTCGCGGCCCAGGGCCTTGATCCAGCGGTCGATATTGGCCGAGAAGTTGGAGGCGCTGACCAGGCTCTGGGCCCGGTACATGGGGCGGTAGTCGATCCCCAGGCCCTGTTCGAACACCTCATGGCCCAGCGCGGTCAGGAGCTCGACGGTCTTGGCCAGGGCGGCCAGGACCGGCTCGCTCATGGGCCGCCCGCTGGGCGTCTCGGCGGACCAGGCGATGCGCAGGCGGCCGGGGGCGCGGGTGATTTCCTCGAGGTAGGGGCCGGCCTTCGCGGGGGCCTGGAAGGGGTCGCCGACGCGGGCGTAGCCGGTCTGGTCCAGCATGGCGGCGCAGTCGCGCACGGTGCGGGTCACCACGTGGTGGACCGAGAAGCCCATGGCGCCGTCGGTGATCTCGCAGATGGGCGTGCGGTCGCGCGTCACCTTCATGCCCACCAGCCCGCAGTTGGCGGCCGGGATGCGGATCGAGCCCAGGCCGTCGGAGGCGTGGGCCATGGGCACGATGCCCGCCGCCGTGGCCGCCGCCGCGCCGCCGGACGAGCCGCCGGAGATCCGGGTCGGGTCCCAGGGGTTGCCGCAGGGGCCCAGGCGCTCGGAGTTGGTGACGCCCGGGATGCCGAACTCCGGGGTGTTGGTCTTGCCCAGCAGCACCACGCCGGTGGCGCGGAAGCGGGCGACGAGTTCGCTGTCCTCGCCGTCGGCGGGAACTTGCGCGAAGTTGGAGCCCGAGGTGCGCGGTCCGATTTCCCTCGTGGACGACGTCTCCGAAGGCGATGTGTTCAACCCTTCTGGATCTGGAGTTCTCTTGGCTGTAGGACTCGCGAACTGCG
>JANPKX010000161.1:0-1583 GCA_031426235.1 Alphaproteobacteria bacterium
TCGAGAACCAGGCCGCACCCGGCACGTTCACCCGCGCCCCGGCGGTGAACAGCACCCCCGCTGGATTGACGAAGATGAAGCTGGCGTTGGGCAGGGCGGTGGAATCGATCACGCCGGCGATCTGCGAGGCCTGGCCGCCGGTCACCCGGCTGATCACGTTGCGCACGGAGGCCGCGCCGGCGGCGCGGGTCCAGGCCGCGGTGTCGCCCTGGCCCAGGCTGAAGGCGGCAAAGCTGTGGAACAGGTTGGGGCCGGCCAGCGTGCCGCCGTCGATCGTGAAGGTGCGGCCGGCCTGGGTCACCGTGGTGCCGAGCGCGCGGGCCGTTCCAGCGTCCGGGGTGATGGCGGTCTGGGACCGCGCAGGCAGTCCGGCAAGGGTGCTCGAAGCCGCGAGCAACGCGAACCAGAGCCGCGCCTTCAACGCCAGGCTCCGATCAGGGTGAAGGCGGCCCAGATGTTCGGGTTGGCGTTGACGCCGCCGGCGCGGATCATCCCAAGCTGCGCCTCGCGCAGCGCCTCGCTCTTGGCGCGGCCCTCGCGGTAGCGCTCGTAGAAGCTCTTCATTAGGGCGGCCGTGCCCACGTCGTTGACCGGCCAAAGCGAGGCGATGGCGCTCTTGGCCCCCGCCTGCACCGCCGCGCCGGCCAGGCCCATGCTGGCCTCGTCGTCGCCCACGGCCGTCTCGCAGGCGCTGAGGACCAGCAGGTCCAGTTCCTCGCCCCGCGCCCGGTTCTCGCTCAGGATCTGGCGCAGTTCCGACAGCAGGATGGTCTCGCCGTTGGCGACGATGAAGGCGCGGTCCGAGCGGCCGTTGAACGAGGCGTGGGTGGCCAGGTGGAGGATGTCGACCTGCTCGCGGACCAGCGCCTGCACCAGCTCGGCCTTGCGGAAGTTCTCCAGGACCCACGAGCGCTCGATGCGCTGACCGTCGGTGACCGCCGCCAGCCGGGCCTCGGCCCCGGTGCCGTTCAGTTTCTCGAAATAGCCCGCCGGCAGCCGTACCTCCATCTCAAGGGACGCGGCCACCAGCTGCGCGCGACGACCCACGTCGGCGCCGCCCGGCTGGGAATAGGTCAGGGACGGCGCGACCGAGACCCGCGTGCGCTCGACCAGGAAGTTGTTTTGCCCGTCCAGCAGCACCGAGAACGGCAGCGCCCGCAGCGCGCCATCGGGCACCACGGCCAGCTGTGAACCCGGCTTCAACTCGCCCTCGATGGGCTTGATCAGCAGGTCGTAAAGCGTGCGAGAGGCGGCGCGCCAGCTGTCGTCCTCGTCGTAGCTGAGCGACAGCACCACCGTCTCGACGAGCCGGGCGATCACCTGGCGGTCGACGCTGCGGTTGGGGGGCAGGCGGCGGAAGGTGGCGGCCCCCTCTTCGCCCCCGGCGACGTACAAAAGCTCCAGCCGGTCAGGCAGGAGGATCGGGTAGAGCAGCACCTCGCCCGCCGCCAGGGTCTCAGGCTTCAGGGGATCGCGCGCGGGGATGCACTCGCTGCCGAACACGCTCTGCAGCTCGGCCTGGCGGTAGGCTTCGACGATCTGCTGGGCGCCCTTCACCCGGATCAGCTCCGCCCCGCCGCTGG
>JANPKX010000162.1:0-1657 GCA_031426235.1 Alphaproteobacteria bacterium
CGCGCTGGCCTGCGCGAGCGGCGAGCGGGTCGTCCCAGTCGCGCACGGCGGTGCAGACGGCGCCGCTCCGCGCGCTGCGGCCCAGGCTGAAGTCCTCGCGGGGCGCCGCCCCGGCGACCTGGGCGCACAGCGCCAGCATCAGGCCGGCCAACGCCGGGATCCAGGAGCTGCGACTGCAGACAGGGCGATCCAGCATGGGTTACCGCGAATCCTTCCAGACTTCCTCGTTGGTGGCGCTGGCGACCGTCGGGTCGGCCGTGCCGGAGGCGGCGGTCTGGTCTTCAAGGGTCAGGCCGGTGAGCTGGTCGGGCGGTATGCTGATGGTCGGATGCCCGTTCGAGGCCATGCAGCTGCTCTGTTGCAGGATCGCGCAGGTGTTCAGGCGGTAGTAACCGCTGGGCGAGACGCCCTTGTCGAAGGCGATCCCGGCCGCCAGCGAGACGCTCTGGCCCGTCATGATGGTCGTACCGGTGGTCAGCGCACCGTTCAGCTCGATGAACTCGGGCAACCCCGTCGCGCCGATCGAGGTGCGGCCCAGCAGCAGTTGCGGGCCGCCTGACGTCGAGCCCAGCAGGTAGAGCCCGGTGGGCGTGGCGCCCAGCAGCCCGCCGGTGTCCTGCTGCGCGACCTTGCCGTCCGCCCGCAGGGTCAGGGCGCCGGCAACGATGAGCATCCGCGGCCCGTTGATCGTCTGCGGCGCGATCAGGGATTTCACGACGCCCGGCACGCTGGCCGCCTGGGTCGCCGCCAACCGGCTGATGAAGTCCTGAAAGCCCATCAGGATGTCGCCCTTGGCGTTCAACTCCACCATGCTGAAGGCGCGAACATCGCTGAACACGCGTCCGCCGGTGGTCGTCGCGGCGCCGATCGAGCCGCCGCTGTTGGCGATCACCTTGATAGACCGGGGCGTCCAGTCTCCGATGGCGGCGTTCGGGGCCCCGATCCGGACGGCCGTCGTGTTGGCGCCCCCCGAAACGGGTGCGAAGGCGCCGGTGATCGTGACGTCGGCAAGCCCGCCGGCGTAGATTTCAAGTCCGGTCCGGATCTTCGCGGTGTCGAGGCTCAGCGCGCCGATGGCCACCGAGCCGCCGCGCATCGCGCCGGAGCTGTCGCCAGCGAAGATCTGCAGCACAGGCGCCTCGATCCGCCCGAGTTGCGCGGTGCTGAGCGCCAAGGCGCCGGATCCTGCCGCGGCGCCCTCGCCGAGCGCCACGCCGCCGCTGGCCGTGACCTCGATCCTCGCCGACATCGCGCGCCAGGGGCCGCCCACGGAGAGATCCGCGCTCCGGACGAAGACCGCATCGCCAGCCGCGACAGCGGCGGTGGTGACCTTGCCCGCCGCCTGGAGGCGGACGCCCGACGTGGCGCCGGCCGCCAACGCATTACCCGACAGGGTCACGGCCTCGCCGCTTCGAATATCGATGTCGCCCCCGCCCAACTTGAATCCCTCGACGACCGCGGTTGCGGCCAGCGGGTCGACGAGCCGGGTGATCATGCCGGCCTCGCTGGACGTGACCAGGCGGTCCGCCGCACCCTGCGCGTTCGCGCCCGAGCCGGACGACAGGGCTCCGGCCACTTTCACGGCGCCGCTGGCCCGGATCGCGATGTCATCGCCGGCTGAAGCGGACACGAGGTCCGCGCCGCCGGTCCGCGCCCG
>JANPKX010000163.1:0-6621 GCA_031426235.1 Alphaproteobacteria bacterium
CCCTCACTCCGAGGTCGCCGATTTCGGCCTCCATGTCCAGAAACGCCATCGACCCTGCCGGCGCTGCGGCGACCGACGAAATTCTCCGATTCAGCGGCGTGTCCATGCGTTACGGCCGCGGCCCCGAGGTGCTGAGCGACGTTTCCCTGAGCTTGCCGCGCGGCTCGTTTCACTTCGTCACCGGCCCCTCCGGCGCAGGCAAGAGCTCGCTACTGAAACTGATCTACCTGGCGGCCCGCCCGTCGTCAGGCGCCCTTCGTTTGTTCGGCGAGGACACGGCCTCGATGTCGGGCCGCGACCTGCCCCGCACCCGGCGGCGGATCGGCGTCGTCTTCCAGGACCTGCTGCTGCTGGATCACCTGTCGGCGTTCGACAACACCGCCCTGCCCCTGCGCATCGCCGGTCACAAAGCCTCGGAGTATCGCGGCGACGTCGCCGAGTTGTTGGCCTGGGTCGGGCTAGGAAACCGCATGCACGCCTTGCCCCCGACCCTGGCCGGCGGCGAGAAGCAGCGGCTGGCCATCGCGCGGGCGGTGGTGTGCCGGCCGGAAATCCTGCTGGCCGACGAGCCCACCGGCAACGTCGACCACGACATGGCGCTGCGCATCTATCGCCTCTTCGTGGAACTGAACCGCCTTGGCACAACGGTGATCATCGCGACGCATGATCAGGATCTGGTCGCGCGCTCCGGTCGGCCCGTGCTGCACCTGGACAAGGGGCGGTTAAACCCGCTGCCGCCCCAGGGGCCGACGGCATGAGCGAGCCCTTCGATCCGGCGCGCTGGAAGCCCGCCGCGTTCCTGCCCGAAAAGGACGCGCGCGACCCGGCGCTGATCTTCGCCATCGCGGTGCTCTGCTTCCTCGCCTGTCTGACCGCCTTGGGCGCCATCGCAGGGGATCGCGGCGCACAGGGCTGGACGGGCCAGCTGGTCGGCGAAGCCACGGTCATCGTTCGCGCCCGCGGCGGCGAAAGCCCCGACGCGGCGGCGGCGCGGGCCGCCGAAGCCCTGGCCGGAGTCCCCGGCGTCACCGAGGCGCGCGCCCTGGAGAAGGAGAAGGCCTACGCCCTGATCCGGCCCTTCCTGGGCGACATCGCCGACCTGGATGACCTGCCGGTGCCCCGCCTGGTCGCCGTCGGCCTCGACCGTAAACAGCCCGCCACCGCGCCAATGCTGGACAAGGCTCTCAAGAGCCAGGGCCTGGACGCCGTCGTGGATGACCACTCCGTCTGGATCAAGGACATCCGCCGGGCCGCCGGGGTCGTGCGGTGGACGGCCATCGCGATCTTCCTCCTCATCGCCGCGGCGGCCGGCGCGGTGGTCGCCTTCGCGACCCGGGCCGGTCTCGCCGCCCGCCGCGACGTGGTGGAGGTCCTGCACCTGACCGGCGCGGAGGACGCCACCATCGCAGGCCTGTTCGAACGGCGGTTCGCCGCGATCGCCGCCGTCTCCGGCGCGCTGGGGGCGCTGGGCGCCGCAGTGCTGGGCGCAGTCCTGCGGCTGATCGGTGGCGGCGAGGGCATCACCCCGGCGCTGCCCATCGCATGGCTGGACCTGATCTGGGTCGTGCCCTGCCCTCTCCTCGCTGCGCTGGTCGCGGCGCTCGCCGCGCGCCTGACCGCGCGCAGGCTGATACAAGACCTCTGATGAAGTCGATCGCCGCCTTCCTGGTCCTGGCGCTCATCTGGTTCTCCGGCCTGCTCGCCTTCGCGGGCCGCGTCCAGCAGTCCGCGCCGCGCCGCGCGCCGGAGGCGGCACAAGGCATCGTGGCCCTGACGGGCGCCAACTCGAACGAGCGCATATCCGCCGCCGTCGGCTTGCTGGAAGACAGCTATGGCCGACGCGTGCTGGTGTCGGGCGTCGACCCGATCGCCAGCCGGGCCGATATCCGGCGGGTGTCCCGCGCCACGCGCCGGCTCTACGACTGTTGCGTCGACCTGGGCTTCACCGCCGCCGACACGGTCGGCAACGCCCGCGAGACCGCCGCCTGGGCCAAGGCCATGCGTTATCAAAGGTTGATCGTGGTCACCGCCGACTACCACATGCCGCGCGCCATGTTGGAGCTCAACGCGGTCCTCCGCGGCACCGGCGTGACCGCCGAGCCCTATGTGGTGCCGACGCGCGCCCTGCAGGCGCGCGACTGGTGGCGGACCCCCGGCGCCGCGCGGCTGATGGTCGTTGAATACTGCAAGTACCTGGCGATTCTGGCCCGGGAAGGCGTGCTGGGCCTCGGCCCTCGCGAGCCGTCCGCGGCGCAACCCAAGGTCCCTTCGTGATCGCGATCCGCTCCCTGATCTTCGTGGCGCTGTTCTACGCCTGGTCGCTCGCCTACGTGATTGTCATCCTGCCCCTGCTGCTGGCTCCACGGCGGGTGATGATCCGCGCGTGGGCGCCCTGGTCGGTCGGGATCCGGGTGTTGCTGCGCGCAGTCTGCAACATCAAGGTGGAGTTGCGGGGGCGGCAGTTCGTCCCCACCGGCGCGGCGATCGTCGCGCCCAAGCACCAGACCATGCTGGACGTCTTCGCCCAGTTCGCCTGGCTGCCCGACAGCTGCTTCGTCACCAAGAAGGAGCTTATGTGGATCCCGTTCCTGGGCTGGTACGCCACCAAGGGCCGAATGATCGTCGTGGACCGCGCCGGCCATGCCCAGGCGCTGAAGAAGATGGTCCGGGAAGCGCGGGAACGGTTCGGCGACGAGCGCCAGCTCGTCATCTTTCCCGAGGGCACGCGGGGCGCGCCCGGCGTGCCCGGCGACTACAAGCCCGGCATCGCGGCGCTGTACCGCGAGCTCAATGTGCCGGTCTACCCGGTCGCCACCAACGCGGGCGTCCACTGGCCTGCGCACGGTTTCCTGCGCAAGCCGGGCACCATCGTCTTCGAATACCTCGAGCCGATCCCGCCCGGCCTCAAGCGGGCGGAGTTCATGCGGCTTCTGGAGGCGCGGATCGAGACAAAGTCGAACGAACTGCTGGCCTATTGAGCCTCGACCAGCGCCAGCAGGCGCTCCATGCCAGGGTCGCGCACACCCATTTCGCGCAAGTGCTCCACCAGGTCGCGCAGGTAATCCACATTGCGCCCGGACAGACCCTCGGCGGCCCCGATCAACGCGGCCTGCCGCTCCACGCTGAGCGCGCCGGCCCACTGCGGGTGCCCCAGGTCGGACAGGAAGACGAGCGCCGGCGCACGGCGGCCGTCGTCCAGCCGCAGGGTCCGACGCGCCTCGATATAGGTCTCGGTCGGTTGCTCGCGCTCCATCAGGTAGGCGTGAACGTCTGGCCAGTCCGCCTCGGCCACACGATAGGCCGCGCCCCGGCACGCGCCGCCCGGCGCCAGGCCCAGCACCAGACCTGGCCTTTCATAGGTGCCGCGATGATGAACAGAATAGATGCAGAAGGCGCGCCGCCGGCCGTGTAGGATCGCGCCGCGTCGTTCCGCGAACGGGAACCCCGGTCGCCACATCAGCGAGCCATAGCCGAAGACCCAGCGTTCCGACGCCATCCTGCCCTGCCGCGTCCCAGCCCCGTGACCCATCCGATGACCGAAGCCCCGACGTCTGTGCCCGATCCGATCGCACCTCGCAAACTGAGCCGCCTTGGCCTCTACGTTCCCTTCGCCCTGCTGGGCGTCTTCATCCTCGCCTGGAGCGCCGGGTGGGTCTGGGCGCGGGGCCAGGTCGTCACGCGGATGGACGCCGGCGCCGCCGCGCTTCGGAAAGCCGGCTATGAACTGGGCTGGAACGAGCGCCGTATTGGCGGCTATCCCTTCCGCCTGAACGTCAGCCTGACTGACGCCCGGCTGGCCGACCGTTCAGGGTGGGCGCTGGAAGCGCCCCGGATCGAGGCCCAGGCGTTCATGCATGCGCCCACAAGCTGGGTGATCGCCGCGCCGCAATCGCTGACCTTCGTGCGCCCAGAGGGCGGCCCCGTGCGGGTGCAGGGCAAGCTGATTCGGGCCAGCCTCACGCGACTGAACACCCGGCCGCCCAACCTATCGTTCGAGGGCGTGGGCCTGACCTTCGAGCCGACGGCCGGCGCCCAGCCGTTCGGGTTGACGGCGGCCGACCGCATCGAGTTCCACATCCGCAAGGCGCCGAAGGAAGTCGGCGACGAGGCTGGCGTCTGGCTGATGGTCAAGGGCGGGCGTGCGCGGCTGTCCGGACTGCTGGGACGGATCGCGGCCGACAAGCCGATTGCGATCGAATGGGACGGTCGCCTTTCCAAGATCGGCGACTTCCGCGGCGCGACCTGGGGAGACGCGGTCCGCGCCTGGACGGCGGCCGGCGGTCGCATGGCGGTCAAGCGCGCCGGCCTGACGGCCGGCGACGCCGTGATCGGGGTCAGCGGCGGCGCGTTGCGCGTGGACGGCGCCGGGCGGCTGGCGGGCGTGCTGGAGGTCTCGTTGCGTCAGGCGCCCCGCGCGCTCGAAGCCATGAATGCTGTCGGCGCGATCACCCGCGACCAGGCCGAGGTCGCCATGGCGGTGACCAGCGCCCGGCAGCAGGGCGCCGACATCGCACGCGCCACGATCAACTTCGAGGCGGGCCAGACGACCCTGGGGCCCGTTGCGCTGGCCCCCGCACCCAAGGTGTACGAACCGCGCTAGCGGCGCCATGGTGAGCCATGGCCACGCTCTACGACCGCTACATCCTGCCCCGGCTGCTCACCTGCGCCTGCTCGTCGCCGGCCATCGCCAGGCAGCGGGCCAAGGTCGTCCCCAACGCGGCTGGGCGGGTGCTGGAGTTGGGCATCGGCATGGGACTCAACCTCAGCTTCTATGATGCCGACAAGGTCACCAGCGTCACCGGTGTCGATCCGACGCCGGAACTCCGCGCGATCGCAAACGCCGCGCCGCGCGATCCCAGACTTCCGATAGTCGTCGTGGATGGGACGGCCGAGGCGCTCCCCTTCGAGGCGGCAAGCTTCGACTGCGTCGTCTGTACGTTCACACTCTGCTCGGTGCAGGATGCCGCCCAGGCGCTGGCCGAGGCGCGGCGGGTGCTGAAGCCCGGCGGACGGTTCCTGTTCTGTGAGCACGGCCTGGCGCCGGAGCCTGGCGTCGCCCGCTGGCAGCGACGCATTGAGCCGCTCTGGAAGCGCATCGCCGGCGGCTGCCATCTCACCCGGCCGGTCACCTCTGCGATCGCCGCGTCAGGGCTTGCCGTCCAGCGGCAGGACAGCCGGTACATGCCCAAGGCGCCGCGGTTCGCCGGCTGGGTCGAATGGGGCGAGGCGACCGCTTAGTTCGGTTGGGCGTGAACCGGCAGGGCGAAGGCGCGGAAGCGGCTGGGCAGTCGCATGGCGGCGCGCGTAGCATCGCGCACCGTCTGGAAATGCTGGGCCATGTCGGAAGCGTCGGTCCAGGCGACGCGGGCGTCGTCCGGGGCCAGGTATTCGAGTCGGTCCGCCTGATTGCGGGCGACGACAACGGAAGACGCCATGGGCTTCTCTCCATCGGACAGTGTTCCGTTCTGGACCACCTGACGGGCTACGCACCAAAGCTCGTGCCAGACGCCGAATCGGGCCTGAATTCGAACGGGAATACGGGAGTGGGGCATCGTGCCGCAGGCGCACTACACGGTGGACGCGATCGACGGGGTCTGGCGGATCGGGATCGGCGGTAAGTCGTTTGGTCCCTACTCCAGCCTCGACACGGCCATGGCCGCGGCGGCGAAAGCGGCCCGGAAGGCGGAGGCGGAGGGCTTCGAGGCCCTCGTGACGGTCAATGGGCCGGAAACGCCGCTCGCCGCCGACGATGACCAGGATGCGCAGGCCGCGTGACCGGGCGGGGCGCCGATACGTGCGGGGCAATCGCGCGACAGGGGGCCTGGTGGCTGGAGACGGACTTGAACCGTCGACCTGTGGGTTATGAATCCACCGCTCTAACCAGCTGAGCTACCCAGCCCGACCAGACCCGCCCTGTCGCGCGAGGCGCGGTTTATAGGGGTGAAGCGGCCGCGCTTCAAGCACTTGGGATCGCGTCGATGACCGTCTAGGCTGTCGCTGCGATGAGCGTCCTGCACCTCCTGGGAACGGCCGGCGAAGGCGGGGCTGAAACCTACTTCCTCGACCTCGTACGGGCGCTCCACCGCAACGGCGTCGCGCAGGCGGCGGCGATCCGCGGCAACGCCGGGCGCGAGGCCCGACTTCGGCGCGACGACATCCCCATCCGGGTGCTGCGTTTCGGCGGTCCGATCGACATCCTCACCCGGCCGGCGGCGGCGGGGTTCGCCGCCCTGAACCGCACCCGCGTGGCCCTGGCCTGGATGAACCGCGCGGCGCGTCACACCCCCCGCGGCCCCTGGGCGCGGATCGGCCGGCTGGGGGGCTATTACAGCCTGAAGTATTACAAGGGCTTCGATCACCTGGTGGCCAACACCGAGGACATCGCCGAGTGGATCGTACGCCAGGGTTGGCCCGCAGGCCGTGTGAGCTGCATCCCCAACTTTGCCGCGGCCCCACCTGAGGACGGAGCCGTGGACCGGGCCAGCCTGGCGACACCCGCCGACGCCCCGCTGCTGCTGGCGATGGGACGGCTGCACGAGAACAAGGCCCATGACATCAGCCTCCAGGCCTTGGCCCAATTGCCGGGGGCCTGGCTGTGGATCGCGGGCGTGGGTCCGCTGG
>JANPKX010000164.1:0-14945 GCA_031426235.1 Alphaproteobacteria bacterium
CCACAGGGCCGGGATGCAGCAATCCGCGCTTGTCGACGTCATCCATCTCCAGCAGTGCGCCGATCGGACCGTTGGCGAGCGCGGCCGCCTGGGGACCCGCGCGGCGTCCGCCGACGACCCGGCAGGGCCCGGACCCCTCCAGCGCCGCCAGGGCCCGAGGCTCGGCGGCGCCTGGCTCGGCGACGCCGGCGACCGCGCAGCCCGCCCAATCCAGGACATGCATCCGCGCACGAACCCGATCGGCCGTGCTGACCGGCCGCTGCATCAGCGCGGCGAGGCGCTCAGCGACCGTCTGAATTTGTCCGGACATATTTGCATATCACGTGGCTGTGCAGGCTAGGTCAAGGGGGCGGGCTTGGGCTATAGCGCAGTCATGCTGCGCGTCCCCCGCTACCATGCCCTGGCCGACCGCCTTCGAGCGGAAATCCGTTCCGGGCGCTATCCTGTGGGTGCGCAACTTCCGACTGAACTGGAAATCTGCCGGACCGAGGCCGTATCCCGCCATACCGCCCGCGATGCCCTGCGCATCCTGATCGCGGAAGGGCTGGTAGAGCGCCGCCAGGGCGCCGGGACTAAGGTGATCGCTGCCGAGCGGTCCAGCGCCTTCGTCCAGCCGCTCGGTGGCCCGCAGCAGTTAATGCAGTACGCCCGCGACGTGCGGCTTGAGTTCGTGCGCCTGACCCGGCGTCCGATCACGCCCGCTGAAGCCGTATGGCTGGGCGCGGCCGAGGGCGAAACCTGGCTGGTGGGCGACGGCATTCGTGGGCGGGCGAGCGGCGAGATCCTGGCCACGACCCAGGTCTACATCCCCGAAATCTACAGCGCGATCGAAGGCGATCTCGCCGGCTGGACAGGCGCAATTCAGGAACTTATCGAGCAGCGGTGGGGTGTGCGTCCCGAGCGGATCACCCAGCAGATCGCAGCCTGCACCCTGGACGACGACGCCGCCCGCGCCCTGGCGGCCAAGCCGGGCTCGGCAGCCCTGCGCACCCTGCGCCGCTACATCGGCGAGAACGACCACGTCATCGTCGCGTCGGATTCGCTGCATCCCGCGGATCGGTTCGCCTATGAGATGACCTACCACCGCGAATAGTCCCGAGATCGCCTCAGCCGCCGTGATCGAGCCTGAACCCCAGCGGCAGCAGGGCCTCGATCTTGCGGGTCTCGGCGACGCCGCTTACCGCGACGCTGACAACCTCGCAGCCCGGCTCGGAAAACTCCCAGATCTTCTGGCGGCAGCCTCCGCACGGCCAGATGTGGCCCGGCAGAGACGAGGCGACATAAACACGCCGGATCGCGCGCACGCCGGAGGTGACCGCGGCCGCGATGGCGCTGGCCTCGGCGCAGAGCCCTTGCGGATAGGCGGCGTTCTCGACGTTTACGCCGTAGTGCAGCGCGCCGTCGGTGGCCTCCACCGCGGCGCTGACATGCACGCTCGAGTACGGCGCGTGACTATGGGCCTGGAGACGGACGAGCTCGGCGGCGATGTCGGCGGGCGCGTTCACAGAATGCGCGCCTTCCGATCGGCCCAATAGGTGTCCCTCAGCAACCGTTTGTACAGCTTGCCCGTGGGCAGGCGCGGCAGCTCGTCCATGAAATCGATGCTCCGGGGCGCCTGGAAACAGTGTTTCTCCTTGGGCGTCGGCGTAGCTGAACCACTCCGTGGGCCAAGGTCAACGCCCGCTGACATGGTTGCGCGGCTGCGATTGCAAGACCCCCAACCAGCGAATAGGGGTGGACGGCGGTGGAGCGAACCCAGATGACCGAGCGAGCAACGCTTGGCGCAGAATGTGGGCCGGGAGCGTAGAATTGACCGACGAAGCAGTACCGACCGCACCGCGGGGCGCGGGTTCCGTGGCTGGCCGGCGTGGCCCGGGGCGCTGGATCCTCATGATCGGCGGACCGGTGATCGTGCTCTCGGTGTTGGCCTATTTTGTGCTCACCAGCGGGCGGGCCCAGACGACCGACAACGCCTATGTGCAGATCGCCAAGACGCCCGTCGCGCCCTCTATCGGCGGTCGTGTGGTCGAGATCCTCGTCAAGGAGAACCAGACCGTCCGGCGTGATCAGGTCCTGTTCCGCCTGGATCAGCGAGATTTGAAGGCGAACGAAGCCGTTGCTCAGGCCCAGCTTGCCGGCGCGCGCCTGGCCGTCGATCAACAACGAGCCGCCTTTGGCCGCGAGAGCGCCAATGTCTCCATGGCGCAGGAAAATCTGGCATTCGCGGTGCGCGAAGTGGACCGCATGCGCAAACTCAACGCGGCGGGCGCGGCGTCGGGCCAGGCCGTCGACCAGGCGGTCCATGCCGTCAGCCAGGCGCGTGAGCAGCTGGCGGTCACCCGCCAGCAGGCCGCGTTTGCGCTGGCGGCGCTCGGGGGCGACCCTAACGCGCGGGACGAAGCGCCGGCGGTGCTGCAGGCGCGCGCGCAGCTGGAACGCGCCCGGCTGAACGCCGCCTACGCCACGGTCGTGGCGCCCGCGGACGGCGTCGTCGCGCGGGTCGACCAATTGCCGGTCGGCGCCTACCTCAACGCCTCGCAGACAGCGTTCTGGTTGTTGTCCGGCCAGCCCTGGATCGAAGCCAACTTCAAGGAAGACCAGGTCGCCCGCATGCGTGTGGGACAGCCTGTCGAAATCGAGATCGACGCCAACCCTGGCGGCCCGCTCAAGGGCCATGTCGCGAGCTTCGCGCCGGGCACGGGGTCCGCGTTCTCGGCGCTGCCGGCGCAGAACGCCACGGGCAATTGGGTCAAGGTAACGCAGCGGCTGCCGGTTCGCATCGAGTTCGACCGCCCGCCGCCCGAGCGCGTCAGGCGGGCGGGACTGTCCGCCAAGGTCAAGGTCGATCTCACCGCCCAGGCCGCGCGGTAGGCGGGTGTCACGCCTCCCCACGCTCACTCCCAGACGCTTGGCCCCAGCCGCGATCGCTGCGGTGGCGCTGGCGGGCTGCACCACCGTCGGGCCGCAGTTCGCCCCTCCGCCGGCGCCGTCAGTCGCGGGCTACGCGATGGCCGGCGAGACCCCCTCGCCGGGCGTGCGCCTGGATCCCGAACAACGCGTGGCGGGACCCTGGTGGCGGGCGTTCGGTTCCGAGGCTCTGGATCAGGTCGTGCGGCAGGCCCTGGCGGACAGCCCCGGCGTGGCGGAGGCTGTCGCGACCTTGGAGCGCTACGACGCAAGTGAGCAAGCCGCCGCCGCCGACCTGGGGCTACAGGCGGAAGCCACCAGCGACGCTCAGCGCCAAAAGTTCAACTCGAAGGCGTTCGGCATATCGGGCGCGTCTAGCACGTCGCCGTTCTCCGGTTTCCGCAGTCGCACTTTCAACCTCTTCTCGCTGGGCGCGAACGTCCACTACGACCTGGATGTCTTCGGACGGGGCCGCCGCGGCGCCGAGCAGGCCAGCGCTCTGCGTGAGCGCGCCGCACGCCAGGCGGACGCCGCCTACCTGACGCTGTCTGGCCAGGTGGTCCTGGAAGCTGTCCGCGTCGCCGCCGCCCGGGCGCAGATGCGCCTGCTGAATCAGATCTTGGACGACGACCGGCGGCTGTTGGACCTGGCGCGGCAGGCCGAGACGTTGGGTGGTATTCCCAGGACCACGCGGACGCTTGTCGAGATCCAACTGGCCGAAGACGAGGCGACGATGCCGGCGCTGCAACGCCAGTACGATGCCGCCCGCCACCGCCTTG
The DNA here is from genome assembly GCA_031426235.1 of Alphaproteobacteria bacterium. Taxonomy (GTDB): domain Bacteria; phylum Pseudomonadota; class Alphaproteobacteria; order Caulobacterales; family Caulobacteraceae; genus Phenylobacterium. Next base: position 3,687 of record JANPKX010000164.1, read on the forward strand.
CGCTGCTGGTCGGCAAGTCTCCCGCGGAGTGGTCGCCACCAGACTTCGACCTGGCCGACTTCAAGGTCCCCCCGGAGATCCCGGTCACGCTCCCGTCGCGGCTGGTCCGTCAGCGGCCTGACATCCTGACCGCGGAGGCGAACCTGCATGCCGCGGTGGCGGCCGTCGGGGTGGCCACGGCGGAGCAGTATCCCGATGTGCGGCTCTCCGCCCGCGGCGCACTGTCAGCGCTCACGCCGGGCGACGTGATCTCCACGGACTCAACCGGGTTCACTCTTTTCAGCGGCATCACCGCGCCCCTGTTCGACGGGGGCGCCCGCAAGGCCCGCACTCGTGTCGCCGAGGCTGAGGCGCGGGCCGCCCTGGCGCGCTACCGACAGACGGTGCTGGAAGCCTTCACCCAGGTCTCCGACGCCCTGGCCGCCTTGCAGACAGACAACCGGCGCCTGGCCGCGCTGCAGCGCGCTGTCGCCGCCAGCCAGAGTGAGGCGGACGACATCCTGGCCGCCGCAAGGTTGGGCGGCGCGACTGCTCAACGCGTAATCGAGACCCGGCGCGAACTGGTTCGTGTGCGCCGCGCGTTGGCCGAGGCCGAGGCGCAACGGCTGTCCGACATCGTCACTCTGTTCGCAGCTTCGGCGGCGGACTGGCGCGTCCCCCAGGCATCTTGAGGGCGCTGGTGGCCTCCGCAAAGGACATCCAGAACCGCATCCCCATCACGGGCGCCCTGATGCTCGCGACCCTGATGAGCACGCTGGACAGCACCATCGCCAATGTCGCGCTGCCGAACATGCAGGGTAGCCTCTCGGCGTCGCAGGACCAGGTGGTCTGGATCCTGACCTCCTACATCCTCGCCACCGCGGTCATGACGCCCCTGTCCGGGTGGCTGTCGCAGAAGATCGGCCGCAAGCGGATGCTGCAGATTTCGATCGTGGTCTTCACGGTGGCGTCCATGCTCTGCGGCATCGCCACCAATGTGCCTGAGATGGTAGCCTTCCGGATACTTCAGGGTCTGGCCGGCGCATCCCTGATCCCGCTGTCCCAATCGGTGATGCTGGATATCTTCCCCATGCACATGATCCCGAGGGTCATGAGCCTGTGGAGTGCGGCTGTCATCATGGGGCCGATCGTAGGACCCACGCTGGGGGGCTGGATCACCGAGAACCTGGACTGGCGGTGGGTGTTCTTCATCAACCTGCCCATCGGCATCGCCGCGGCCATCGGCGTCACCCGGTTCATGGATCACGACGCCGGGGGACGTGAACGGCCGTTCGACTTCATAGGCTTCACAGCGCTTGCGGCCTTCGTGATCGGGCTGCAGATGCTTCTGGACCGAGGTCCGGGCGAGGACTGGCTGGACTCGCGTGAAATCTGGATCTGGGCCGCCATGGGCCTTGCCGGTCTCTGGGTGTTCATTATCCAGACAGCCACGGCCGAGCATCCCTTCTTCCATCGGGCGCTGGTGCGAGACACGAATTTCATCGGCACGACCATCTTCGGCTTCTTCGTCGGCGTCTTGCTGTTTTCGAGTTCGGCGCTGCTGCCCTCATTCATGCAGAATCTTCTCGGATATTCGGCGCTACAAGCCGGCACGGCCAGCATGACGCGGGGCATTGGCTCGCTGATCTCGTTCCTTCTTGTGCCGATCCTGGTGCCGCGGATCGGCGCCCGGATGGTGTTGTTCGTGGGGCTGCTCGTCAGCATCTGGGCGACCTGGATGATGTCGCGGTTCGACACGACCATGACGTCGTCGCCGATCGTCATCAGCGGGCTGATCCAGGGCCTGGGTGTCGGGCTGCTGTTCGCGCCGCTGAGCACCCTGGCTTACGCGACGATCGCGCCGGTTCATCGGGTCGAGGGGACCATCGTGGCGACCATGGCGCGCAGCCTGGGCTCCAGCGTCGGCATTTCGGTGGTGCAAGCGATGGTGATCCGCGACGCGGCCCTCGCGCACAGCGAACTGGCCGGCCGAATTGATCCCTCCAATCCGACGATCCGCGGCGCTCTGCCAAGCTTGATGGATCCGACCACCCTGGGCGGGCTGCGGATCCTCAACGGTGAGATCACCCGTCAGGCGTCGATGATCGGCTACGTAGACGTATTCTCCTGGATGACCCTCGCGACCGCCTTGCTGATCCCCCTCATCCTCATCCTCAAGCCGGCGCCGCCCGTCGTAGCTCCCCCGCGCGAGGTACACGCGGACTAGGTCACATCTTCCGCTCCACGGATGGCGCTCTTCGCGGCGATCCCCTAGCGTCACGACTAAGCCGCACACGCAAGGATGGCGGCATTGAGGGGAGCAGCACGATCATGTCGCGTCGGACATATCTGACCGCCACGCTGTTGGCGGCCCTAGGCTTCGCCGCCAACGCCGGGGCCGCCGAGCGGACCTACCGTGCGGAAGTCTTCCGTACTGCTTATGGGGCCCCCCACATCCGGGCGGGCGACTATGGAAGCCTGGGGTACGGCGCCGGCTATGCGGCAGCTCAGGACAACTTCTGTGATTTCGCAGATCGCGTGATGACCGTCTCGGGCGAACGCTCGCGCCACCTGGGTCCAGGCGACAAGAGCGCGAACATCCTCTCGGATCTCTATCATCAGCGGCTGATCCAGACGGGCGGGCTTGAGGCCAAGCTGGCGGGGCAAGTCCCGGGGGGCCATGCGCCGTCAACCGAGGCGAGAGCCCTGGCCCAGGGCTTCATCGCTGGCATCAACCGCTACGTTCGCGACACCGGCGTCACCAATATCCCGGACGCGCGCTGCCGTGGCGCGGCCTGGGTTCGGCCCTACGACGAGGCCGACTACTGGCGCACAACGATCGCGGGGCAACAGCCAACGCTCATGGCGGGCGTCGCCGGCGCGGCGCCTCCTGGCGTCCCTGACGTGGTCGCACCCCAAGGTCCCGCCGAAAAGACGCCGGTTCCAGAGGGCCAAGGCAGCAATGCCTACGCTCTGGGCCGAGAGGTCACGAAATCCGGCCGAGGCGTTCTGCTGGGCAACCCTCACTATCCTTGGGACGGTATCAACCGGTTCACCCGGCTTCACCTGATCATCCCTGGCAAACTCAACATTGTTGGGGCAGGCCTGCAGAACAGCCCCAGCCTGGGGATCGGCCACAACAGCAGGGTCGCGTGGACCCACACCGTGTCCACAGCGCGCCGCTTCGGACTGTTCGAACTGAAACTCGACCCTAAGGACCCGACGGCTTACGTCTCCGAGGGCCAGTCCCAGCCGATGACCCGCACCGTGGTCACCATCCAGGTGCGCATGCCAGAGGGCCTTCGGCCGGTCACCCGCACCTACTACGACACCCGCTTCGGACCGCTGGTCGAGACCCCGCTCAACCCCTGGACCAGCGAGCGCGCGTTCGCGGTTCGCGACGCGCCGGTCAACCTTCGCGCACTGGATCAGTATCTCGCCATGTGGAAGGCCCGCAGCGTGCGCGAGTTGGCCACGATCCTCGGGCGCTATCAGGCTGCTGGCTTCAACACCACGGCCGTCGACGCGAGCGGCGAGGCCTTCTATGGCGACATCGGTCCCTTGCCTTATGTCACCGACGCAAAGGCCGCGGCGTGCTCGGCGTCAGACGAGGCCCGCAAATCGTGGCGAGAACTGCGGATCCCCGTGCTGGACGGATCCCGAGCCGCTTGCGACTGGGACAGCGATCCCCGCGCGGCCACCAGCGGCATCTACCCGCCCCAGGCCCTGCCGCACATCTTCCGCAACGACTATGTGAGCAACTCCAATGACAGTTACTGGCTGACAAATCCTAAGCAGCCTCTATCCGGCTTCGGGCGCATCTTCGGCGAAGAGGCGACGGAGCGCTCGTTGCGAACGCGGCTCAGCCTGAAGCAGATCGACGACCGGGTGGCCGGGGTCGACGGGCTAGGGGCGCCAAAGTTCGACCTTGCCAGCGTCCAGGCTGTGTTGTTCGCCAATCGCAATCTTGGGGCGGAACTCACCCGCGATGATCTGGTGGGCCTGTGCCGCCATGCGGCGGCGGGTCCGCAGCCCGACCTGGGGGAGGCCTGCGCGGCCCTGGCCGCCTGGGACCTGAAGGTAAACCTGGACAGCCGAGGCGCGCACGTCTTTCGCCTGTTCGCCGAGAAGGGCGGTCTGCGGTTCAAGGTCCCCTTCGACGCCGCCGACCCCGTCAACACGCCCCATACGTTGGACGTGGACGACCCAAGGGTCCTGGCCGCGCTCGTGGCCGCGGTGAAACAGGTCAGAAGCCTGAAGCTCGCCATGGACGCGCCGCTTGGCCAACTTCAGACCGAGCCACGCGCCGGGGGGGAGCGCATTCCGATCCATGGCGGGCCTGGTCCCGAGGGCGTGTTCAATGTCATTACGCCGGTCGAGCTCAAGCCGGAATTGGGCTGGACGAAGATCCGTCACGGCTCAAGTTGGATCATGGCCGTCGAGTTCACGCCCAAGGGTCCAATCAGCCAAGGAGTCCTGACTTACTCCCAATCCTCGAACCCGGATTCGCCCCACGCTGGCGACCAGACGCGCCTCTATTCAACCAAAGGCTGGGATGATTTGCGGTTCACCGAGGCAGCCGTGCGCAATGGCGCGGTGTCCCGACTGGTCCTCAAGGGACGTTGAGCCTGACGTGGCGTCGGCGCGTTTCAGTCCAACGTGCGGCGGTATCGGGCCATGGCCAAGGCCGTGACGATGCAGACGAAGGCGGTCAGAGCGGCCAGCTCACGCCACTGGTCGCCCACGGTCTGGCCCTTGAGCAGGCTACCGCGAACCACGCGGAGGAAGTGGGTGACGGGGATCGCCTCGCCCAGCCATTGCGCCCACGCGGGCATGCCGCGGAACGGAAACATGAACCCCGACAGCAGGATCGACGGCAGGATGTAGAAGAAGCTCATCTGCATCGCCTGAAGCTGCGAGCGGGCGATGGTCGAGATCAGAAACCCTAGCGCAAGCGAGCCGGTGATGAAGAGCCCGATGCCCAGTGAGAGCCCGAGCCAGCCGCCCTGCATGGGAACCTGAAACAGGGTCGCGGCCAGGACCAGAATGATCGCGGTCTGTACGAGGCCCACCATCACATAGGGCGCCAGCTTGCCGATCATCACTTCCAGGGGCTCCAGCGGCGTCGACAGCAGGGTCTCCATGGTGCCGCGCTCGATCTCCCGTGTGACGCTGAGCGCGGTCATCATCACCAGGGTCAGGCTGAGGATGATGCCTAGCAAGCCCGGCACGATGTTGTAGGCGGTAATGGCCTCGGGATTGTAGCGGCGGTGAACGACGACTTCGAACGGCGCTGGCTTGGCTGCCCGCGAGGCGAGCGCGCCGTCGAGGTCATGCGCGAGTGCCTGGGCGGGCAGGGCGGCCAGGGCCGAGACGGCACCGCCGGTCGCGGCTGGATCGGTCGCGTCCGCTTCGACCAGAACCTGCGCCCTGTCGCCGCGCGCAACGCGGCGGCTGAAATCGCCAGGGATCGTCACCGCGAACTGCGCCTGGCCGGTGCGCAGCAACCTTTCCAGCTCTGCGGGCGTCTGGGCCTGCGCCACCAGATCGAAGTAGGCCGAATTCTGTAGCGCGGCTGTCACCGAGCGCGCGTAGCGGCTGTTTTCCTGCATCAGCACGGCGGTGGGCAGGTGGCGCGGCTCGGTGTTGATCGCGTAGCCGAAGAGCAGCAGTTGCACCACCGGGATGGCCAGCATCATGGCGTAGGTGATGCGGTCGCGGGTGAGTTGTTTGAATTCCTTGATCAGCACGGCGAGTACGCGGCCTGGGGAAAACGCCGTCGCCCCGCTCACTGGATGTTGTCCGTGCTGGCGCCCATCAGCTGGATGAAGACATCTTCGAGCGTGGGCGCCACTTCCGTCCAGCGATACGGCGCATGGTCGTAGGGCTGTATGGCCGCCCGGAGCGTCGCGCGGTCGGCGCCCGAGACATGCACCGCCGCACCAAACGCAGCCGCAGTCTGAACGCCGGGCGCCCTCGCCAGCTCGTGGGCCAGCTTGTCCACGCCGGGTCCCTCGCCGTGCAGGGTGACAAGCCCGGAGGCGGCGATCACTTCCGCGGTCGTGCCCCGCGCGATCAGCCGCCCGTAGCTGATGTAGGCGATCTCGTGACAGCGCTCGGCCTCATCCATGTAGTGGGTTGAAACCAGCACCGTCAGGCCCGCCGCGGCCAGCGCATGGATCTCGTCCCAAAATGTGCGCCGGGCCTTGGGATCCACGCCGGCGGTCGGCTCGTCGAGCAGGAGCAACCGGGGCTCGTGCAGAGTGGCTGCAGCCAGCGCCAGGCGCTGCTTCCAGCCGCCCGACAGCGTGCCGGCGAGCTGACCGCGGCGGCTTTCCAGGCCGAGCCGGATCAAAGCCGCGTCGACCCGCGCGCGTCGACGATCGAGCCCGTAGACCCGGGCTGTGAATTCCAGATTCTCCGCAATCGTCAGATCCTCGTAGAGCGAGAACCTCTGGGTCATGTAGCCGGTGCGCCGCTTCACCTCGTCGGCCTGATCGATGATATCGAAGCCCAGGGCCTGACCCGAGCCGCTGTCGGGCGTCAGCAGGCCGCATAGCATGCGTAGGGTGGTGGTTTTGCCCGAGCCATTGGGTCCCAGAAAACCGCAGATGCGGCCGGCCGCCACTTGCATCGAGACGTCGTTCACGACGTGCTTGGACCCGAAGCTCTTACTCAGGCCCTGGACGTCGATGGCGAGCGGCGCGCTCACGACAGCGGTTCCACGTCGACGGGCTGGCCGGGGTTCAGGCGGCGGTCGGGCCGGGCTTCCACCAGATAGACGAGCCGGCTGCGGCTTTCGCGGCTGTAGATCACCGGTGGCGTGAACTCCGGACGCGGGGCGATGAACTCAATGCGGGCGGTCATCCCCGGCGCGCAGCCGTCGCAGGTGAAGCGCACCGTACGGCCGACACGATAGGCGGAGAGCGCCGCCTCGGGCACGAAGAACCGCAGCTTGATGCGTGCATCCGGCAGCAGGCTGAGGATCGGCTGGTTGGCTGGCGCCCACTCGCCAGCTTGGAAGAACACCTCCTCAACCCGGGCCGCACCAGGCGCGCGGGGCGCGAGGTCAGCGAGGCGGGCGCTAGAGCCGGAGACCGCCGCGCCAGCTTGCGCCACGCGGGCGTCAGCCGCACGGACCTGGTCGTCGCGCACGCCCAGGTGAGCGGCTTCGCCTTGCTTGCGGGCAGCCTGCAGCTGAGCCTGGGCCGTGTCCACGGCGGCCTGGGCATCGTCCAGGCGGGCGGGCGCGTACCATCCCTGGCGAACCAGGGGCTGGATGCGTCGAAAATCCGCCGAAGCGTCCCGCACGCGGGCCTGCGCGGCGGCGATGTTGGCTTCGAACACCGCCAGTTCGGCCGGACGCTGGCCCTTGCGGGCATCCTGCGCCTGAGCGACGGCGATATCCGCCGCGGCCGTGGCCGCCTCAAACTCGGCGCGAACCTGCGCCGGATCAATCACGAACAGCGCCTGCCCCGCCTCTACCTGCTGGCCCTGTACCACGTCGACCTGGCGGACGATCCCGCTGACCGGGGCGGCGAGATAGAGCGGCTCGCCCTCGACATAGCCGGTCAGGACGCGGGGCGGGTCGAGGCGCGGGACGAGGACGATCGCGGCGACGATCGCCGCCGCCGTCAGCGCGAGCGCCGCGATCAGGAGACGTTGGCGGTTCATCGTGCGGCGGCCTCTGCAAGCATGCCGCTGAGCAGGGTTTCGATGTGCTGGTGCATGAGGGCCCGCAGGTCGAACGGCGCCGCCCCGATCGGCACGAAGGTCTCTCGCCAGATCACGCCGACCAGCAGCGGTGCGATCATCTGGAGGGCGAAGGTTCGGGGATCGCCGGGTCGGACCTCGCCGCGCGCCTGGGCGGCCGTCACGGCTTGGTCCATGGCGCCCAGGGCCTCGGAAACCACCTCGTCGTGCCACACCCTCGCGATCTCGGGGAAGTTGCGAGCCTCGCCGATCACCATCTTGAGCACGCCGCCGAGGGGCGCGGAGGCTGCCGCGTGAGCAACGTGACCCGCCACGCCGCGGATCAGGTCGGGAAAGGGCCCAGGGTGCGCGGCGGCCATCGCCTTCATGGCGGCCAGGTTCGGCGCGACCGCCCGTCCGACCACGGCGCGGAACAGGTCTTCCTTGGTCTCGAAGTAGAGATAGAGCGCGCCCTTCGACACACCTGCACGGCGGGCGATGTCATCCAATCGGGCAGCCGCGAAGCCCCGGTCGGCGAAAACCGCCAGAGCGGCGTCGACGATCTCATCCGGCCGCTCTGCCGCCCGGCGACGGAATTTGGGGAGGCCCAGGTCCATGCTCGGTCTGTTTATTAATAACTGACTGGTAAGTTAGTAGCACGGCTAGCGCGGGTTTCAATCCCCGTCTCGCAGGTTGAGGCTCTAGGGCTGGAGAAGGGCCTTGATCTCAGCGCTCGGCGCGCCGGCGGCCAGATTGGCGAAGGTTCCGCTGTCCGCGATCTCGCGGGCGGCGGACAGAAAGCCGCCCCAGGCGGCGCGGGCCAGTGATCCGCCCACACTGATCCGGCGGACGCCCAAATCCTGCATCTGCGCCACCGTGCCGCCGGGTGTCATCATCAGCACGCTGAGGGGCTTGGGCGCGACGGCGCGCACGGCAGCGGCGATGTCCTCGGGAGTCTTGAGGCCTGGCGCGAACAGGCAGTCCGCGCCGGCATCGGCCAGGGCGACCAGCCGATCCAGTACGCGATGAACATCCATCCTGCCGATGAGAAGTCCCTCCGCGCGCGCCACGAGAACGCCGCCGCCGCCGTCCGCCTCGATTGCAGCGCGTGCGGCCCGGATCCGCGCCGTTGCCGCCTGTACGTCGTAGAGCGCGCGCTCAGGACTGCGGATCATGTCTTCAATGGAGAGGCCCGCGACCCCGGCGTCCAGCGCGCGGCGGACATTGGCCGCTACGTCCTCAGGCGCATCGGCAAAACCGTTCTCGAAGTCGGCGTTGACCGGTCGCTGGGTTGCCGCGCAGACGGCGCCCAGGTGCGCAAGCTTGGCGTCCAAAGAGATTTCGTTGTCCATCTGCCCTTGGGTCCAGGCGAACCCGGCGCTGCTGGACGCAATCGCCTGAAAGCCAAGCCCCTCAAGCATGCGCGCGCTGCCGACATCCCAGAAATTGGGAATCACGAAGCACCCATGATCGTGCAGGGTGCGGAAACTGGCGCGCTTCTCTGCGGGAGTGGCCATGAGCGAGTCTCCTGAAGCTCGGACGCGGCAAGGAAACAGCTGGATGGGAACGAGGCCGCAACGAATCACGACCGAATCACTGACTCGCAGCGATTCAGTCTTCGTTCCCTACGAGATATTGTGTGCGAGTCGCCGTGCGACACAACGTCGGCGGATCGATGATGAAGATCACCGCCTTGCGTGGCCTCCGGCGCCTTGACGGGCGAGGGCGCCTTCCTCTATATCGCCCGCTCCCCGCGCGGACCCTCGTCTGGCGCGTATTCATTTCCACGCGAAGGTCTTCGCTATGTCGCGCCGCTGCGAAATCACGGGTGTCGGGCCGATGGTCGGCAACAACGTGAGCCACTCGAATATCAAGTCCAAGCGTCGGTTCATGCCGAACCTGGTATCGACCAACGTGCAGTCCGACGCCCTGGGTCAGACATTCAACCTGCGCATCACCAACGCGGCGCTGCGCACACTCGACTATCGCGGCGGCCTGGACCCCGTGCTGTTGAAGGCCAAGGACGAGAACCTCTCGGTCAAGGCCCTGAAGATCAAGCGCGCCTTGAAGGCTAAGATGGCCGACGCCGCCGCAGCCTGACGCACGCCGCCGTCGCTGTTCTGAACGAGGCCGCCCCCGGGCGGCCTTTTTCTTAGGCCTGCCGGATAGGGCGTGAGGTCAAGACGACTTCAGTGTGTCGTCGAACAGTTCGATCAATGCGCGCCAGTGCCGCTCCGCGCCGTCGGCGTTGTAGACCGGCATGTCCTGCGGCACCCAACCGTGGCGGCAGCCCTCCCAGATGCTGACCTCGGCGTCGACGCCCGCGGTATCGAGCGCCGCGCGCAGGCGCTTGTTCTGGGCGGCGTCGTAACCAGCGTCCTCGATGGCGCCTGCGACCAAAACGCGCGCCTTGATCGTTCCGGCAAGTCGGTGCGGGCTGGTCTCTTCGTCTGTCGCGAGATTGCCCCCGTGGAACGAGGCGACCGCAGCGACCCGATCTGGATAAGTTCCCGCTGCGCGGAGCGAGATGGCGCCGCCCATACAGTAGCCGGTGACCCCGATACGGTCGGCTTTCGCCTCCGGTTGAGCGCCCAGCCAGTCCAGAAAGACCTCGGTGTCGGCCATCGACAGCTCAGGGCCGGTGGAGCCGAAATACTTTTCGCGGAAGGCCTTTCGGCCCTCGGGCGATCCAAAGATGTCGGCCAGGTTGAAGGGCTCGTACGGCCCGGCCCGCCAGAACATGTCCGGCAGCAGCACATAGTAGCCGGACGCCGCCATCCGTTCGCCCATGGCGAACAGCGCCGGCCGGATGGCGGGGCCGTCCATGTAGAACAGGATCGCGGGCCAGGGGCCTTCGCCGGTGTCCGGCGTGAACACATAGGCGCGGGCTGCCTGGCCGCCGGGCATGGGGATGGTGACGTCGCGCCTCATGGCGTTCTCCGGATCGGCGGGCGCCAGTCGTAGGCCAGCAGCAGCGTGCGTTGCTGGGGCAGGAAATTGTCGTCCGAAAGCAAATAGAAACGAACACGGTCGCCCGGCCCCTCGACCGCCGCCACGCCCTCCATATTGTCCACGCTGGCCGGGCGCTCCAGGACCAAGCGGTCGAGGGTGCGCTGGTTTGCATCGGTGATCCGTAGCTCGGCCCGGGAGCCGCGAAGGGGGTCGAATGCCCGGAGCAGCCAGGCCGTGCGGCCTCCCGAGAGGCGGGTGACGGCCGTCAGCGCGAACCCCGGGGGCAGGCTAACCGATGGACCCGCCTCACAGCTCGTGGAAACACGGCAAAGCCAGGTGCGCCCATCGTCCTCGCCGCCCACCACCTAGGCGTCGGGGCCTCTCGCGGGGTCGGCGGCGAGCGCCTCCATGCCGCCATTGTCGGGGAAGGCGACGTTCGGGAAGGGCGCCGGCCTTGGCCTGCCGCCGCCGGCGGGATAGCGCCAGATGCGATGGTCGCGTTCAAAGCTCACCAGGCGATCCCCGTTTGCCAAGATCGCCAGACCTTCGGCGTCGGCGTCACGCTTGCGGCCGCTGATGGACTGACCCGCCGGGTCGGTGAGCGGGCTCAAGGTGGCCTGGACAAGGCCGAACGGC
>JANPKX010000165.1:0-2821 GCA_031426235.1 Alphaproteobacteria bacterium
GGTCAATCTGGCCGGCAATGCGGTGAAGTTCACCGACCAAGGCGCGGTCTGCGTGCGGGTCACGGCGGACCCAACGAAGGGGCGGCTTTGCTTCGAAGTGGAAGACAGTGGGCGGGGTTTAGCGGCCGACGAGTGCGAGCGCCTGTTCCAGCGGTTCAACCAGATCGACGGTTCAACCACGCGCCAGCACGGCGGCACGGGCCTGGGCCTGGCCATCTGCAAAGGGCTGGCTGAGGCGATGGGCGGCGAGATCGGCGTATCGAGCGTCCCGGGGCAGGGCTCCGTCTTTCGCCTTTCCCTGCCGCTGGAGCCGGCTGAGACCGTCAGGATCGAGGTCGCGGACAGCGCCTGCATTGCGGGTCTGCGGGTGATGGTGGTGGATGACAACGCGACCAACCGTGAATTGGCGCGGCGTATCCTGGAAGCCTTCGGGGCCGAGGTGATGGACGCCGACGGCGGCGAGTCGGCACTCGTCCAATTGGGCGCGCTGCCTGTGGATGCGGTGCTTATGGATTTGCGGATGCCAGGCCTGGACGGACGTGAGGCCCTGTCGCGGCTGCGCGCCGCCGAGGGACCCAACCGCGATGCGCCGGTGCTGGCGTTCACGGCCGACGCCGACGTGGGCCAGTCTGCCGGCCTGGCGCCGTTCGACGGGCTGGTGCGCAAACCCATCGAGCCGCTGGCGCTCGTCGCCGCCCTGGCGGAGGCCGCGGCCTCGCTCGCGTGGCCGTTAGCGGAACGCCAGGCTGAGCTTGGCGCCGAGGAAGCGGCCCGAGGGGTCATGGCCACGCGCCGCCGCCGCGCCTGATCGCTCGGCGCCGGGTTGAAGGCCGCACAGGAAGCCCAGCGAGCCCGTCAGCTCGTCATCCTGCGCGAACCGGCGATCGACCGAAGTGCGCGCGATGCCAGCTCGCCTCAAGGCGTAGGCCTCCGCATCGCGAGGCGCCAGGAACAGCCTGGGGTCGTTGAGGTTGACGGTGGGGGGCGCAGCCTCGACCTGCGGCCGCGCCGCCGGCTTCGGGACCGGTTGCGCCAGGGCCGCCGGCGCCACAGCGAACAAAGTCATGAGGATCAGGGGCGTGGTCAGGTTCATGAATGACATACGCGATCCGTGGAGGTTGTGACGCAGACTAGCGCAAAGCCGCACGTTGTGCGAGCCGATCCGGCGTCAGCGAAGGTTTCCGCGTGCTGAATGACGATGCGCTTTACTTTTCGAACAGATCGTCGCTTGGCGAGCCATGGTCTCGCGCGGGGGTTGCTGGCGCCCCATTGGAGCATCGGCTCTCCTTGTCTGAAGACGTCGGGGGGCGGAATGGACTTCAGACTTTGTGCACTGGGTGATGGCGGCGGCGAGCCGGCCGAGGCGTGGGTGGTCGGAGGGCTGGAAGACGCGCTCGGCGTGGCCGAGGAGATCCTGGAGCGCGATCCCTATTGCGAAGCTGTGGAAATCTTCAGCCAGGGCCGGTTCATCCGCGACCTGGAACGCAGACCAAACTGACAACTCGGAAACGCGAAGAGCCCCGGCGCTGGCCGGGGCTCTCCACTTGGCCGGGGCTCGTTGTCGATCAGGCCGCGAGGGTCCGGCGACGCCGGATCAGCGCGCCGGCGGCGCCGAAGCCCATGATCATCATCGCCCAAGTAGCGGGCTCGGGCACAACACCGCCGCCGCCGCCGCCGCCGCAATTGGTAGTGCAGACTTCAGTGCTGAACAGGCGAGCATTGGACCACGTCGAGCCAAAATGAGTAGTCACAGTCGCGGTAGGTGTTGCGAAGTTGAAGGTGTACATTCCGCTGACTCCGCCGCGCACGCCGACGCCTGGGCCGCCCGTGCCCGCGCCCCAGTGCGCGCTGATCACGGTGAAGCCATAGAGAAGTCGGCCGAAATCAATGACGCCTGAGTTGTCGCCATCCACGGCGTCAACGCTGTCGATGATCGTCGGTGTGCCAGCGATTATGAGTTTTGTGAAGGCGTCCGCCTGATTGTCGGCAGCGTTACCCGTTCCGGCGATGCCATTGCCGGTATAGAAGCCAGCGCAGGCGGTCGCCCCTGTGATGTCAGTGGTGCTGCAGGGATTGGTCGCGCCGATATAGGTGACCGCTGCCTGGGCCCCAGGCGCACCCGCCAGCATCGCAGCAGCTGCGAACGTCGCAGCAAGGCCGCTCTTAATCAACGTCATCGTACAAATCCCCCGAGCGAATGCTGACCTACCAAAACGTTAACGCACGCCGTTCTCCCAACGAAGCGACCGGCGATTGTATCTCGGATCGGGGTTGCGACACGGAGTCGCGGTTAAGCTCGTTGTGGCAGAACTTGGAGGGGAGAGCATGGTGCGGAGGCGGCAATCCTCATGCCGCAGCGCGCATTTGGCGCTCTCCTCTCAGGCGAGTCCGGTTGACTCCAAGCGCTGCCTCAGAACTTTGAAACCATTCGTGGCGCAGTTTGCACGCCGCAGACGAGATTTGAGGGTTCAGTGGGCGCCAAGCGCATCATCAAAGGCATCATGGCAGTCGCTGCCGGCCTAGCGCTTGCTGCGCCCGCCTCGGCGGCGGTGACGCTGACGTTCGACCGCGTTGGGCCGGCCGAAACCTTCACCACGCACTACGACGGATTCATTTCGGACCCGAGCTTGGTCGTGCCGGGGCTGGCGGCCGACATTATCTATTCCTTCGTTTCCGCCACACCGAACGGCAAAAGCTGGACCTTCAGCTACAGTGTTGACAACACGTCATCGAACCCCGTGACGGCGTCACGGATTTCAGTCTTCGGTTTCGACGTGTCCTCAGCGCTTAAGAGCCCGTTCGGCAGCGCCGCGAGCGCCAC
>JANPKX010000166.1:0-2737 GCA_031426235.1 Alphaproteobacteria bacterium
TGTGCTTGTGTTCGCGCTTCTTCACCGCGGCGCCGCGGTTCGAAGAGGCGTCCAGCAGCTCGCCGGCCAGTTTTTCAGTCATGGTGTTCTCGCCGCGCTTGCGCGCGGCGGTGATCAGCCAGCGGATCGCCAGGGCCTTGCGACGCTCGGGACGCACTTCCACGGGCACCTGATAGGTGGCGCCGCCGACCCGGCGGCTGCGGACCTCGATGGCCGGAGCCACGTTTTCCAAGGCGGTGTGGAAGGTATCCAGCGGGCCCAGGTCCTTGCGGCGGGTCTCGAGGATATCGAAGGCACCATAGACGATCGTCTCGGCGACGGCCTTCTTACCTTCATACATCACGTAGTTCATGAACTTGGTGACGACGAGATCCCCGAACTTCGGATCCGGGAGAACTTCACGTTTGTCTGCGCGACGGCGACGGGACATCTCTTAATTCCTTACTTCGGACGCTTCGCGCCGTATTTCGAACGGCGTTGACGACGGTCTTTGACGCCTTGGGTATCCAGCACACCGCGCAGGATGTGGTAGCGGACACCCGGAAGGTCCTTCACGCGGCCGCCGCGGATCAGGACCACAGAGTGCTCCTGAAGATTGTGGCCTTCGCCGGGGATGTAGCAGACGGCCTCGATGCCCGTGGTCAGGCGCACCTTGGCGACCTTACGTAGCGCCGAGTTCGGCTTCTTCGGGGTCGTCGTGTAAACCCGGGTGCAGACGCCGCGGCGCTGCGGGCAGCCCTTGAGGGCGGGAACCTTGTTCCGCACCGGCTTGTTCTGCCGGGGCTTGCGGATGAGCTGGTTAACTGTCGGCATCTACTCTCGCTTGCGTGGAGGCGTGTGCCGTTTGGCCGTGGCGCCTCAGTTGGGGTCGTTGTGGTCGTCGTCCTCGGCCGCCCCATGAAACGCAAAAACTCGCCGGGGCGCCATTTACAGCGTACCAGCGGGAGCGGCTCACCGGGCCCGGGAAGAAACCCCGGCCTCGAAAGAGCGCGCTACATAGTCGGGAAGCGCCGGCCCGTCAATGCATCCGCCGGGCGGTCTAGCCGACCGTTGCGGCCATGAATTCGCCGCGTACGCGCCCCCTTTGTCACGGCGCAGCTTCAGGGAGCCGCACGACCAGTGCCGACGGGGCCAGGGAACAGACGGTATGGAATCGTGGCGGCCTCGGTGGCGGTCCACGTGGGCCTGATCGCGCTTGTCGCGGTGCAGGCGCCGCGCCTGTCCGAGCTGGCGAGCGAAACCGGCCCACCCGAGGCGGTGATCCCCATCCTGCTGATGCCGCGCGCGCCGCCCGCAGCCGCCCATACCGGCGCCCGGCCAACCGAGATCCGCCTGCACCGGCGCGCCCAGCGGTTCGCCGATGATTTTCCTCCTATTCCGCCGCTGGTGATTCCGACGCCCACCGTGGAGCGCGAAGCGCAGGCCAGCGGCCCCAGGGCGCCCGCCCCGCCCCCGCCCCCCGACCCGATCGGCCCCAACGCCCGGGCCGCTCTGCGCGGCAAGCTGGGCTGCGCCAACGCGAACCTGCTGGGGCTGACCCGCGCCGAGCGCGAGGCGTGCGAAGACCAACTGGCTGCCGGGGCAAAACAGGCGCCGTTCACCGGACTAGGAATCAACCGCGATAAGGCGCGCGACCTCACCGCGGCCGGCGTCCGGCGCGACGCGGACTTCCGCTACAAGCGTGGGCTTCCCGGTCCGCCGGTCGCGGTTCCGGCTGGCGCGGGCTGGGACGGGCAGCGAAGCCCGCCAAAGGGTGTGTCCAACATGGGCATGGGCGCGACCTCGGAGGAGCTGGGCGCGACGCCGGGGAAAATCCCGTTCTGAGTCCACGATCCTTTGATCCCGTACTGACGGATCAAGATCCGGCGGGCGGGAGGCTGCGCATCAGAAACGCCTCGAGCGCTTCCAGCGTCTGGGTGCGGCTGGCCGAGCGCGCGAGGCCGCCATCGTCATTCGGCAGGGCGACCAGCTCGACGGTCTTCCCGGCCCGCGTGAGCGCCTGACGCATCAGCTGCGCCTGGTCCATACCTCCCTGCTGCCCCTCGATCAGGAGCATGGGCCCGGATGCGGCAGCGGCCCGCGGGTTCGGAGACGCAGCAGACAAGCCGATCGCCGTCGAAGCGCCGAGGGCCCGCAACAGGGCCCGCGTGCTGACGTTGTCCTGGCCGAACATCCGCTCGCGCTTGTTCACCAGGACCCCAAGATCGAAGACACCCGCGATCGCGGCGGCGCAGCGGTAGACGCCCTTGCCGTCCGTCAGGCTTGAGGCCGCCAGGAACCCGGCGAAACCACGCCCGACAATGCAGACCCGCGAGGCGTCGGCCAGCCCCTGGGCGGCTACGGCGGCCACCCCATCCCGGAGGTCGGCCTGGATGCGCCCGTCCCAGGCTCCCTCCCCCGCTGCGGAGAAGCTCGCCCCGAAACCGCTGGACCCCCGGAACTGCGGGCGCAGCACCGCATAACCTCGGCTGGTCAGGAAGCCGGCCAGGAAATCGAAGTCGGCCGTGTCCGCCCCGAAGATCTCGTCATGCGGCAACACCACCAGCGGCGGCCGTGCGCCCGCGGCCTGGCCGGGCGGCAGCAGCAGGAAGGCGGCGATCTCAAGCCCATCCGCCGCCTTGTAGGCGACGCGCCGCAGTTCGCCGGTCGGCTGGCCCGCCAGTTCGGGATACTCGTCGCCGAGCGGGGAAAGCTCCCGGCGCGCCCGATCGAACAGCATCCATTGCGCCGGCTGGCC
>JANPKX010000167.1:0-4158 GCA_031426235.1 Alphaproteobacteria bacterium
GTTCGCCGTGATCCCCAGGGCGAGGGGCCCATCCGTCACGGCATTAAACCTTCGTAACCCGACAGGGTGACGTCCCGCCTGTCGGGGTCTCTTGCGTTGCGCACGCTTCTGCCCCCTCTATTTCCGCTTAAGGCCGATGACTCGTCGGCGGGTCGGGGGATGCATGTTCGGTCCGGAGAACGCCCAGAGCCTGGTCGGGGTGGCGGCGGTGCTGCTGATCTGTTGGGCGGTATCGGAAAACCGGGGGCGCTTCCCCTGGAAGCTCGCGATCGGCGCCATGTCCGTTCAGGGCCTGCTGGTGCTGGCGCTGTACGGCCTGCCCGTGCTGCGCGACGGGCTGCAGGGCGTGGGCGTCGTGGTGGATGGCCTCGCCACGTCAACCCAGACCGGCGTCGCCTTCGTGTTCGGCTTCCTGGCCGGCACGCCGGGCCAGCCCTATCCGCTGACCGACCCGGGCTCGCTGTTCGTGTTCGCGTTCCGGGTCTTGCCGGTGATCCTGGTGGTGTGCGCCCTGGCGGCGCTGCTCTGGCACTGGAAGATCCTGGTCTGGGTGACCCAGCTGTTCGGCCTGGTGTTCGAACGCACCATGGGCCTGCGCGGCCCGCCCGCCCTGGCCACCGCGGCCACCGTCTTCATGGGCCAGGTCGAGGGCCCGATCTTCATCCGCAGCTACCTGCCCAGCCTGTCTCGCTCCGAGCTGTTCATGCTGATCGCGGTCGGCATGGCCTGCGTCTCCGGCTCGACGATGGTGGCCTATGCGACCATCCTGAAGGACGTGCTGCCCAATGCCGCCGCCCACGTGCTGACCGCCTCGATCGTGTCGGCGCCGGCCGGGATCCTCTTGGCGCGGATCATCGTGCCGCGCGATGCCGCCATTGAGCAGACCCAGACCTACGATCCCTCCGCCGCCAAGCGGTACGACAGTTCGATCGACGCCCTGATCAAGGGCACCACCGACGGCCTCCAGATCGTGCTGAATGTCGGCGCGACCCTGATCGTGTTCGTGGCCCTGGTCGCCATGGTCAACAACATCCTGGGCCTTTTCCCCGACGTGGCCGGCGCGCCGGTTTCCGTGGAGCGCGCCCTGGGCGTGGTCTTCGCGCCCCTGGCCTGGGCCATTGGCGTGCCGTGGAAAGACGCGCCGGCCGCGGGCTCGCTGCTGGGCGTCAAGTTGGTGCTCACCGAGTTTACAGCCTTCATCAACATGGGCGGCGAGATCGGTCAGACGATGGACCAGCGGTCCAAGGTGCTGATGACCTATGCCCTGTGCGGCTTCGCCAATATCGCCTCGGTGGGGATCAACCTGGCCGGCTTCTCGGTCCTGGTGCCCGAGCGCCGCACCGAGATCGTTGGCATGGTCTGGAAGGCGATGATGGCCGGCTTCCTGGCCACCTGCCTCACCGCCGCGATCGTTGGACTGCTGCCATCGTCGCTGCTGGGCTGAGACCAAGAGGCCGATCATGAAGATCTACGACACCCCGCTCGCGCCCAATCCGCGCCGGGTGCGATGGTTCCTGGCCGAGAAGGCGATCACGGACATCGAGGTGATCACGCTCAGCCTGATGAACGGCGACCACCGGGCGCCCGACTACGTCGCCAAAGCCGGCCTTGCCAATGTGCCGATGCTGGAGATGGATGACGGGACCTGTATCACCGAATCCCTGGCCATCTGCCGCTACCTGGAGACCCGCTACCCCGAGCCCAACCTGTTCGGCCGGACCCCCGAAGAGACGGCGGTCATCGAGATGTGGACGCGCCGGGCCGAGATGATGGTCGCTACGCCGATCATGGTCGCCGTCCGTCACCTGAACCCGCGCATGGCCGCCCTGGAGGCGCAGGAGCCGGTGGTGGGCGAGCACAGCCTGGCCGGCGGGCTGCGCGCGCTCAAGTTGCTGGACCGCCAGTTGGCGACGTCGGAGTGGCTGGCGGCCGACCGGATCACCATCGCCGACATCGTGGCCTTCGCCAGTCTCGACTTCGGCCGCATGATCAAGCTCCAGGTTCCCGAAGAGCTGTCCCACGTCCACCGCTGGATGTCGGCGATGCGGGCGCGACCCGCGGCGTCCGCGGGTATGCCGCAGCGACCCGCCTGAGCACGTCAGGCCCGGGTCAGCCCGGCGCGAGCAGTTCCAGCGAGCGGATGCGGCGCGCCAGGTCCGGCCCGGTCGACATGACGAACACCTCGTCGGCGCCCGCGCGCGCCGCCTTGTCCGCCAGGGCGGCCCGGACGCTGGCCGCGTCGCCCGCGAGGGTCCGGCGCTCGACGTCGGCCAGGAGGGGCGTGCCGGCCCACTCGACCAAGAAGGCCTCGGCGCCGTCCAGCTCGGTGAAGCGCCGGCGATGGCCGGAGAGCATGGAGACCGTGCCCGCTCTGCGGGGCGCATCCTCGCGCCAGGCCGCCGCCGGGGTTTCCGCGGCATAGGCGACCACGGCGGTCCCCGCCCAGGCCACCTGTCCCATGGCGGAAGGCTGGAAGGCGCGCCGGTAGGCCGCGATCGCGGGTCCGGCCTCTGTGCGGGCGATGAACTCGGCAAAGACCATGCCGACCCCCATCATGCCGGCGAACTGGGCGCTCTCCTCGGACGTGCACAGCACGTGCACCTGGGGGTGTGACGGTCCGGCCGGGCTGGCATGGATGTCATGCACCGGATGCCCCGCCGGGATGGACGCCTTGCCGGAAGCGTCCAGCAGCCATGTGGTCAGCAGCTGGAAGTATTGTGGAAAGGCGTCCGAGCCGACCGAGCGCAAGGCACCCCCCGTGCGGCCGTCCGTTCCAAGGGCGCGGCCCAGGCCCAGGTCGATCCGGCCCGGCGCCAGGGCTTCCAGCTGCATGAAGGTCTCGGCCACCTTCAGCGGTGAATAGTTGACGAGCATCACCCCGCCCGAGCCTAATCGGATCCGCGTGGTGATCTGGCTGATCGCGGCGATCAGGGTCTCGGGGCTGGCCGATCCCAAGCCTTGAATGTTGTGGTGCTCGGCCATCCACAGGCGGTGGTAGCCCAGCCGCTCGGCCGCCCGAGCGATCTCCAGGGTCTCGCGCACCGCCTGCGCCTGCGTCGCCTCACCGGTGACCGGCGACAGGTCCAGGACGGAAAGCTTCATCGGGGCGCAGACTCAGTCCTCGTCCAGGTAGCGCCAGGTGTCGGCGCCGTCGAACTGTCGGATCCGCAGCGCGCTCCAGTCGATGCCGTCGACCAGCCGGGCGTTCACCGCCATCCGGTCTCGCGATCCATCCAGGCTCTGCCAGTGCGTGACCACGCCGCAGGACCGGCAGCGGTGGAAGGCCAGCATTCGGTCACCCCAGACGTAGGGCTGGGTGGTCTGCGGATCCGGCAGGGTCACGTCCTTGGGGCTGTAGTGGGCCCACCTCGCGCCGATCCGACGACAGATCGAGCAGTTGCATTCCGTCACCTCGGTGACGTCCGGTGCGGTCAGGGCGGCTGCGCCGCAGTGGCAGACGGCTCGGATCATGGACTTACTCCCGTCTCTTGGAGGACATTGCTGAGGCCCAACGCCGCCCCTGTCCAGTCTCGGGATGGACGGACACCCTATCCCGACCCCGCGTCGATGCGCGTCCATATCTGGGATTTACAGAGGACGCCGCCTAGAAGGCAGCCGCGCGCCTTCAACGTATTGGGTCCCGTGCGTTCTGCGGTGCCGCTGAACGTGGCGTTCAGGTCCGGCACAAGGACCTTGCCTCGGCCGATATGATCTGGACCTACGACGAAGTCGCGCATCAACTGGCGTCCCACGAGGGGGATCGGACCGGCCCGCCTTGCGACCGTCTTCGCCCGCTCGCTGGCCCAGACCACGTAGCCGCAGACCTGCTCGCCACAGGACTTGAGCTCGATGTGGACGCTGTCGCGCGGGTTGCGCCACACGCCTTCGGCGACGAAGCCCTGGCTCGGGGGCTCCGCCTTGAGGGCGCCTGCGCTCAGCACAGCGGTCGCCAGCACGGGGATCAGGAGATGTCGCCGCGTCCCGGTCATGACGTCCTGCATGGCGGCTAATGATGACAAATTGCTGTGCGGCGCGCGTCAGGTGCGGGACCCGACCCGCTTCAGCACCGACGAGAAACTCATCACCGGTCCCTCCGGCGCGGTGATCAGGCCGCGGACGAACACCATGCTGCGGCCCGGCTTTACCACCTCGCCCCGG
>JANPKX010000168.1:0-2797 GCA_031426235.1 Alphaproteobacteria bacterium
CCGGATCAGCGAGTACGCCAAGGAGTTCACCGGATCTGAATTCCACGCTGGCAAGACGCCCTGGGGCGTCAAGTGCGACCTGGCCCTGCCGTGCGCCACGCAGAACGAACTGCTGGGTGATGACGCCCGGACCCTGGTGGCCAACGGCTGCATCGCGGTCTCGGAAGGCGCCAACATGCCGACCAACCTGGAAGGGGTCCACGTGTTTAAGGACGCGCAGATCCTGTTCGCCCCAGGCAAGGCGGCCAACGCCGGCGGCGTGGCCGTTTCCGGTCTGGAGATGAGCCAGAATTCGGCGCGCATTTCCTGGAAGGAAGAGGAACTACAGCGGCTTCTGGTCGACATCATGGGCGGCATCCACGCCTCCTGCGTCGAGTACGGCGGACGCCCCGGCTCCAAGGTTACCGACTACGTCCGTGGTGCCAACATCGCGGGCTTCAAGAAGGTCGCCGACGCCATGCTGGCGTTCGGGGTGGTCTAGGCTCCGACGCACACTACGACCGCTTCAACGCCGCCTCGGGAGACCGGGGCGGCGTCTTGCTGCGTGGAGACAGGCCACGCATAAACTGTGGCCATGAGGACAGAAGACATCGCCGCCGTTGTCTGCGGACACTTCCCAGAGGGCGAGGTGCGCGCCGTTGAGCGGCTCGAGGGCGGCGTGTCGGCGCAGGTTTTCCGGGTCGACCTGCGTCTGGCCGACGGCGCTGATACGTCAGTCGTGCTGCGCGCCATGGGCAAGTCCGGCCTGGACTCAGCCCAGGAGTTTGCGCTTCTCGCCGCCCTGCACAGCGCCGGGCTGCCCACGCCGCGTCCCATCCGGTTCGACGACAGCCGCCGGGAGCTCGATGCGACCTACGTTCTGATGGCGTTCGTCGAAGGCTCCACCGAGATTCCGCAAGGCGAGGCCGAAGCGCACATCGTTTGTATGGCCGAGAGCCTGGCGACGATCCATCGGACGCCGACGTCGGGGCTCCCACCGCTCCCATCGCGTTTTGATCCGGTTCCGGAGTTGCCGGCGTTTCTCCCGGACGGTCCGCAATGGCAGGCCTTGCGCGACCACATCGCATCCCTGGCGCCGAGCCCGTTCGAGGGTCCGCCAGCCTTGTTACACGGCGATTTCTGGCCTCGGAACCTGCTCTGGAGGGATGGGCGGATTGCCGCGGTCCTGGACTGGGAAGACGCCGCCTGCGGGGATCCGCTTTCCGATATCGCCTGCGCCCAGCTGGAACTGAGCTATCTGTTCGAGGATCGGCTCGTCGATCTGTTCCTGGAGACGTGCAGGACGCATGCCATGATCGAGCCTCACCGGTTTGCACTCTGGCAGATCTATGTGGCGGCGGCGGCGCAACGGTTCATGGGCGACTGGGGTCTCGAACCGTCTCGCGTAGCCCACATGAGGCGAATGGCCCTGAGGCAGATCCGCGCCGCCGCCGCCGTACTGGGCGTAGCGGTCGCGGCGCCGGCCTAGGCGCCCGCACCCCGCCGCGCCACGGCCTGGGTCCAACGCAAGGTCTCAAGCGGCGGGTGGCCGGCGGGGGGCGTCGCCTTGCCGGGGGCGTGGAAGCTGTGGCAGGTCGAGCAGTCGGCGTCGTCCGCGGCGGCGGTCTGGGCCTTGGTCTTGCCGTGGCAGTTGGCGCACTTCGCCAGGTTCGGCATCAGCACATCGCTGGTCTTGTCCGACGTCTTGGCGGTGTGGCAGTCGGCGCACTTGTATCCGCCGGCCTTGGCCGCGCCTGGGCCGCCGTGTTCGGGAACGCTGTGATCGAAGCCGCCGCGCGGCATGTAGCGCTGGGTCAGCTTGACGGGCGCCATCCGCACCGTATCGCCCGCCCAGCTGATCGTATGGCAGTCGAAGCAGGCCCCGCCCTTCGAGAACGTCGCGCGATAGGCGCTGGCGCCGCCCGCTGTGAACATCGTCGCCCGGATCTGCCCGGGGCGCTCACGGTCCGAACCGCCGGCGCCTGCCAGGGTGCGTCCGGCCAGGGTGTCAACCACCTTCTGGAGCTCGCCATGCGGCAGGTCCTTCAGGCGACCGGCCGCGTCACGGGTGAAGGCGAGGCTGTGGCAGGAGCCGCAGTCCTTCTCCATCTCAACGGGCTGAAAGCCGGTTCCGGCCTTGTCGCGCTGATGGCAGCTGGCGCAATCGAGGGCCGCGCCATAACCCCGCGCCTTGCCCAGGTCGATCGCCTGCCGCGCGACGCCGCCCACAGGATCGAGGTGCATGCGGTGCGGGAAGATCAGTCCGTTCCGCTCCTGAGGCGCGGACCTCAGGTCCATGCGCTGGAATGTGGGCTTGGCGCCCGCCGCGGAGGTCATGATCAGGGGCCGGAAGGTCGGGTGGCGTCCCCAATCGGGCGTGTCGATCAGGTCGGTCTTGCCCAGACGAGCCTTCAAGCCGGTGTGGCAGCCCTGGCAGTCCTGCACAGCAACCAGGGTCGGTTTGTCGGCCAACGGAGCCTTCGGGTCCGCATCGGCGATGGGCGCGGGCTTGGTGTGCTCCAGGTGGCAACTGGCGCAGCGGTCGGTCGGGTGACCCAGCGCGCTCTGGACGACCGTACTGATCTTCGGCCCGATCCCGTCGGGAAGGGGCATGGCCTTGCGTAGCCTGTCGTGCGGCGCGTGGTCGGCGGCCAGCAACGGGGTGAAGGGGCTGCCCATGTCGCGCGAACGGGCCAGCACCTTGGCCTCGGCGCCCGCGTCGGGGCCGGACTTGTGGCAGGCGAGGCAGGCGGCGTCCTGCACGGCCACGAAGGTGTTCGTGTGGCACGATTTGCAATCGGCTTCGAGGAAGGCGTGG
>JANPKX010000169.1:0-1533 GCA_031426235.1 Alphaproteobacteria bacterium
TTGAGCTACAGGCCCCTGCAGCGCGACGGGCCGCGTTACCATGGGCGGCACGGCGCTTAAAGCTTGCGTTCAGCTTGCAACTGCGAGGGATGGGCGCAACGTTTCTGGACTGGAGAGATCGATGAATACCCTGTTGCGCGCGGCGGCCCTGGGGCTGGCGCTTTCGGCGGCCAGCGCGGGCCCCGCGGCCCTGGCCCAAGGCGTGGCCACGCCGGCCCCCGCGGAAACGATGTTCCGCGCCACGACCTTCAACCTGTCGGCCTACGGCGAAACCCGGATCGCGCCGGACATGGCGAGCATCAATCTCGGCGTGATGACCGAGGGCAAGACGGCGGCCGAGGCGTTCTCGGCCAACGCCGCGCGGATGACCAGCGTGATGACCAGCCTGAAGAAGGCCGGGATCGCCGAAAAGGACATCCAGACCTCGAACCTGAACCTCAGCCCGCAGTACCGCTACGTGGAGAACCAGCCGCCAGTGCTGATCGGCTACCAGGTGTCGAACATCGTGACGGTGACGGTGCGCGACCTGAAGCGCGTGGGCGCTGCGGTGGACGCCACCGTGAGCGCAGGGGCCAACCAGATGAACGGCATCAGCTTTGGACTGGCCGATCCGACCGCGGCGGAAAACGCGGCGCGCGAGGCGGCGGTCCGGGCGCTCTCGGCAAAGGCGGATCTCTATGCGCGGGCCACTGGCTACCGGATCTCGCGGTTGGTGACGCTAAGCGAGGGCGGCGGCTATTCGGCCCCGCCGCCGATGCCCCTGATGGAAATGCGGGCGCAGAGTTTCGCCAAGGACGCTTCAACCCCCATCGCCGGCGGCGAGTTGAAGGTTCGGATCGACATCAACGGTCTCTACGAGGTCGCGCGCTAGAGGCTGTTCACGGCGCCTTCGACACGCCCGTGCGGCGGAAGGCGCCGTCCAGCCGCTGGGCGATCATCACGCCGGGAAAGGCGCGGTCGCCCTCCATCATGGCGGCGTAGACGAGGTCGGTTCCCGCGATCGGGCCGGCCGCCCAGCCGACGCCTCGCGAGCCGTCGGCCAGGGTGTCGCAGGACAGCGTCCGCACCTTGCGGTCGCGCGCTGTCGCCTTGAGGACGGCGGCGATGGTGGTGGCCGATTCGCCCGCGCACGAGGGCAATTCGCGGCCGCAGGCGGTGGCGGAGTTGTAGCGGTAGAGTACGCGGTCCGCGTCGGCCCTGGAGATGAGCACGCAACTGGCCGGATCGCCGATCGCCTTCGAGACCGCCGCGTCGAGGGCGTCGCGATCCACCCCGGGCGGCGCGCCGGGCTGGCAGGCGGCGAGGCCGAGTGCGGCGAGGCCCAGGACTGCGCGTTTCATCGGGCGTGGGTCCGCAAGAAGCTCGTCATTTCGTCCAGCACCGGCGCCCGACCACGCAGCGGCCGCGACAAGGCCAGCACCATGCCCACATGGTCGACGCCCGGATAGTGGCGCTCCTCGACGGTGGCCCCGGCGTCGCGCAGACGCTTGGCCAGAGCCGAGGTGTTGCGGGGGTAGACGGTCTTGTCCGCCT
>JANPKX010000170.1:0-3831 GCA_031426235.1 Alphaproteobacteria bacterium
CGCAGTTCTGCATCAACGAGAGCGTCAAGTACGCCCGCAAGCGCAAGCCGTTCGGCAAGCCCCTGGCCGAGAACCAGGCGATCCAATGGCCGCTGGTGGAGCTGCAGACCCAGTGCGAGATGCTGCGCCTGCTGATCCGCAAGACCGCCTGGCAGATGGACAAGATGGACCACAAGGAGATCGAGCGCACGATCTCGGACAAGGTCTCGATGTGCAACTACTGGGGCAACCGGCTGGTCTGCGAGGCCTCGGACCGGGCCATGCAGGTGCACGGCGGCATGGGATACTCCCGCCACACGCCCTTTGAGCACATTTATCGCCACCACCGTCGCTACCGGATCACCGAGGGCTCGGAGGAGATCCAGATCCGCAAGGTCGCCGCCTATCTGTTCGGCTACCTCGGCCCCAAGCGCGAAGAGTTCAAGGAATTGAACGCGGCCGAGAAGGCGGAGAAGCAGGCCAGGGCGGCGTACGTCCAGCCGGTCCCTGCGCGGCCCTGACGCAGACCGACCACGGCCTCGCCGTCTACGGCACCCTGGCGCCCGGCCGTTCCAACCATCGGCAGATGGCGGGGATGGCCGGCGACTGGCGGCCGGGGACGGTGCGCGGATGGTGGGTGGAGTCCGGGTGGGGTTCGGCCGAGGGCTACCCGGGGCTGCGGCCCGACCCCGAGGGTCCGGAGGTGGCGGCGCAGCTGTTCACCTCCGCCGACCTGCCGGCGCACTGGGCGCGGCTGGATGCGTTCGAGGGCGAGGCCTATGAGCGGGTGGTCGTGGTGGTGGAGACAGGCGACGGTCCGGTCGAGGCGTGGATCTACGCCCTGCTTCCGGAGCCTTGACGGCTCGGGCTATTGGACCGGCGCGTCGCCAGGCGGCAGGGAAATCTGCCGCTCGGCCGCGACGTCGCTGACCCCGCCGACAGCCTCCAGCATGGGGATGTCGGCATCATCTATGACCCCCTGGAGGAAGCCGGAAGCCGACCGCACCTGCGTGAGGCCGGCGGCCTCGGTCGCGGCTTGAACGGCTGAGGACTCGACACCGTCCTCAAGCGTCACGATCACCGATTTTTTCGCCATGGGCACAGTCTACGCCGCCGCCTATGGCGAGACCAGGGCAGGTCTGGAACGGCCACTAGGGCGGCGCCTGGCCAAGGCCGGCCCCGATGTCGCCGCGCCGGGTCCCTCCGCCGGGAAGGGCCCTGGCCTTGCTCAACAGGATGTCCTTGAGGGCTTGCCCCCGATTGCCAGCCGCCGCCTGGGCCCAGAGCGCCGCGAGACCGGCGATGTGCGGCGTCGCCATGCTGGTGCCGGCGATGGAGTTGTAGCGCTTCGGCATCAGCCAGCTTGAGTAGATCTCGACGCCGGGCCCGGCGATGTCGGGCCCCTTCACCCCCGGCGCGGCGGGCCGAACGCGGTTCGAGAACGCCGCGGTGGACATGGCCTGGTCGATCGCGGCCACCGTCAGGACCGAAGGCGAATTGCCCGGCGTTCCGACGGCGCCGACGTACTAAGGCTTGTTCGCTTCGTTGCCCGCGGCGACCACCAGCAGAGAGCCGACGGCCAGCGCCCGTCGCGCGGCGGTCTCATAGGCCTGGCTATAGGGCCGGTCGCCCGGCATCCAGGGCGCGCCCAGCGAAAGTGAGATCACCTGACATCCGGCCCCGACGGCCCATTCGATCGCCTGCAGGATGTTGAAGTCGCCGCCTCGGCCATTGTCGTCCAGCACCCGCCCGGCAAACAGCTCCGCCTCATAGGCGACGCCGTAGCGCGGACCTGTCGAAGGCTGGCGCGGCCCCGCGGCGGTGCCCAGGCAATGCGTGCCGTGACCCTGCCCATCGTGGAACGGCGTGTTGTCCCCCACGAAGTTACGCACCGTGATCTTGCGGCCGGCGAAGTCCGGGTGGCTCATGTCGAGTCCCGTATCGAGGACGGCGAGCTTGATCCCCTTTCCGGTGCGGCTCGAAGTGGACGCCGCGCAGGCCTGCAGGCCCCAGGTCACCGCGCCGGTCGCGGCGGCTTCGATCACGGCGGTCTGATCGGCGCCGCTGTCGCCGAGCAGCTTTCCCGTGAGCGCGGCGATCGCGTCGCGCCAGCCCGCGACATACTGGGCGCTGTCGACATAGGCCGTGTTGATCCGCTCGGGCTCCATGCCGATCACGGCGTCGTTTTCCTCCGCCATGGCCAAGACGTCGCCTTCCCGCTCCGGGAGCGGGTCCACCAGCACCACACCGATGTTGGGCAGTTCTATGTGCTGGCCGGGCGGGAGGGCGCGGACCGGGCGGCCCTGTGCCGCGATCGGCGTCGCGGCGGACATACCCATGCCTTCGAGGCGGCTGGCGACCTCGCCGCTGCCCTCGGGCTCGGTCGTCAGCAGATAGCGACCGGTGAAGCGCCCAGCCGCCCGCCGCTCCCGATGCGATGGCGCCTCAAGGATCACCTTTTCATAGTCGGACATGCGTTCCCCCAGTTCGCGGAATGGCCGGATGGCCGATCAGCTTCGGAAGGGCGACAACGCTACGCGGAAACCGACTAAATCGCCCACCCGCAACCCTGGGTTAATTATCGCCCACATTGCGCTCTGTCCGTCAACATGCTGGGCGCTATTTCAATGCTTGGCGGCGGGATCCCCGTACAGTCGGTCGAAGATTGGCGGCAGGCGGTCCGGCAAGCCCAGGAGCGGGCCGGAGGACAGCAGCAGAACCACCTCGTCGCCATTGAGGCCGCTCAAGGCCTGGGCGGCGGCCTCGGCGGTCTCCACGCCCTGGACAGGAACTCCAGCCGCGGCGACGCGCGCCAGGATCTCGTCGAAGCTCGACTGGTTGTGTCCCGCCTCGCCGTGATGCGGCGGGGGAATCAGCAGCACGCGGGCCGCGCCGTCGAACACCGTGTCGTACCAGGGCAGCGCGTCGCGGTTGCGCCAGGAGAAGGTGTGCGGCTCGAAGACCACCGTGAGCGGCCGGCCGGGATAGTGCAGCCGCATCGCCTCGATCGCAGAGCGCGCCTTTTCGTAGGAGGACCCAAACCCCTCGATCAACGGCACGGCGGAGGTTTTCGTCAGCCGGTCCAGGCGACGTCGGATCCCCGCAAAGCGCGCCACGGCGCGGGCGAGCGTCGTCTCGTCCGCCAGCCCCCGCTCCAGCAGGTAGGCGCTGACGCCGACGATGTTCTCGATGTTGTGCTCGCCGAGCAGGGTCGTGGCGAGGGCCATCTGGCGGCCGCCGGGACCCACGAGGGTGAAGCGGGAGACATCCCCGAACGTCACGTCCTGCGCATGCCAACCGTCGCAGGGCGCGGTGTCGTACCAGACGATGCGGCAGGCCGCCTCGCCGGCGATCGCGCGGATCGGCGCGCTGTCGCGGGCGACCAGCAAGCCGTCCGGCGGGATCAGCCTCAGCAGCGCGCGGAACGGGACCTCATAGTCTTCGAACGTCGGGAACACATTGACGTGGTCGTGCACCAGGCTGGTCAGCAGGACGTCGCGCGGATGGTACAGCACGAACTTGGAGCGCCGGTCGGCCGGCCCGACGATGTACTCGTCGCCCTCCAGGATGACCTCGGGCGCAACCCCCCAGTGGCCGGTGTCCGGCAACGACGGCGAGATGGCGCCGACCATCCAGCCGGCATCGCGGCCCGACGTGCGCAGAATGTGGGCCATGAGGGCCGTGCAGGTGGACTTTCCGAACGACCCGGCCACCACGGTGTTGGCGCGTTCGGCCGTCGCCTCTCCGATCATTTCCGGGAAGGTCGTGATCCGGATGCCTCGGGCCCGGGCCGCGAGCACCTCCACGTTGGCGTCCCCCCCGATCTTGGCGCTCGCGCCCAGGACAAGCACG
>JANPKX010000171.1:0-9573 GCA_031426235.1 Alphaproteobacteria bacterium
CTTCTGGAAAAGACCCTGCAACGGGGCTGGAAGGCGCTGGTCCGGACCGTTCATCCGGAGCGGGTCGACTATCTGGACGGCTGGCTCTGGCGCTACCGCGACGACAGCTTCCTGCCCCACGCCCCGGCCGACGATCCCCAGGCCTCCCGCCAGCCGATCCTGCTCACAACGGGTGACGCCAACGCCAACGCCGCCGACGCCCTGTTCCTGGTGGACGGCGCCGAGCCGGGAGACCTCGAAGGCTTCCACCGCTGCATCGTGGTCTTCGACGGCGCCGACGAGACGCAGCTGCAACAGGCGCGCCGGCAATGGACCGCCCTCAAGGCCCGCGGCCTTCCCGCCTCGTACTGGAAGCAGACGGGTCGTGGCTGGGAGAAGCAGGCATGAGCGCCCGGTGGCTCGCGATCATGGTCCTGGTGCTGGCCGGCTGCAGCACCGCGCCGCCAGTCCCACCGCCGCCGCTCATCGCCGCGCCCAGCGCCCCGCCCGCACCCCCGGAGCCCCCGGACACCTGCGGCGCCAAGGCCTTTCAGGCCTACCTTGGCCGACGGCGCAGCGAGATCCCCGTTCCTGTTCACCCCGAACGCCAAAGGGTCGCCTGCACCACCTGTCCCCCGACGATGGACTTCGACCCCGAGCGCCTGAACTTCCTGTTCGACGCCCAGACCGGCCTGATCAGCGCCGTCCGCTGCGGGTAGGCAAACAGCAAAACAACCCTGTCATCCCGGCCGAAGCGTAGCGGAGAGCCGGGAC
Source organism: Alphaproteobacteria bacterium (assembly GCA_031426235.1). Lineage (GTDB taxonomy): Bacteria > Pseudomonadota > Alphaproteobacteria > Caulobacterales > Caulobacteraceae > Phenylobacterium. The sequence continues at coordinate 754 of JANPKX010000171.1, forward strand.
CCAGGGGCAGTGCGCACGGCGTCTGGGTCCTGGATCGGCCTGCGGCCGTCCGGGATGACAGGCATTTTCTCACACCCCCGGTATCGCCACCCCCAGGCCGCGCAGCAGGCTTAGCCACGCCTCGCGCCCGGCCTTCGCGCTGAACTTCTCCACCGCCGTGGCCCGCGCCGCCGCCCGCAGCGGAGCCGAGTTTCCCGGCGCCCGACACGCCTCGATCATGGCCTGCGAGAGAGCCGCCACGTCGAAGAACGGCAGCAGCCGCCCGTTCACCCCGTCGGTGATCGCGTCCCTCAGCGGCCCGGTGTCGGATCCGATGACGTAGCACCCGCTCGCCATGGCCTCGACCAGCGACCAGGAGAGCACGAAGGGGTAGGTGTAGTAGACGTGAGCCGTCCCCAGCCGCAGGGCGGCCAGCATGCGCGAATGCTCCACGGCGCCCAGGAAATGTACCCGCGACGGATCGATCTCGACGCCGTCGAAACAGACGTCCCGCCAGCTTCGCCCGTCCGGCGCGGCGCCCCCATAGGGCCGCTTGGCCGGATTGCCGATGATCAGCACCTGCGCGCCCGGGACCTCCGCCAGCAGGCGGGGCAGGGCGCGAGCGAAGATGTGGAGCCCCCGCAGCGGCTCCATGTTGTTGTTCACGTGGGTGATCACCGGCGTGCCGGGCGCGATCACGCGGCCGTCGTCCAGCACGAAGGGCTCGGCGGGCCCCGCGCGGATCGCCTCGACGTCCACGCCCTCGTGGATGACCCGGGTTCGGGTTCGGAATGCGTCGGGCAGGGCCCCGGCCTGGAATGACGTCGGCGCCACGATGGCGTCGGCCTCGCCATAGGCGATCGACATGACCGCGTTCTTGGCCTTGGTGCGGAACGGGCTTTCCGCGTCGGGCTGGACGAACTCGGTGTCGAAGCCCACGTCGTAGCCCACCGCGTGGTAGAAGAACTCGGCGAAGGCGATCTGCTTGGCGGCCGGGAACACCTCCTTGAGGAAGACCGTCTCGCCCCAGCCGGGATGGCCTACGATCACCGCCGGGTCCCAGCCCTCCGCCTTCAGCCCCTTGGCGGCCTCATGGGCGCTGCGCGCGCGGATCAGGTCGGCCTCGGCCCGGACGGCCAGGTGAAAAACGTCCTTGCCCGTGCCTCGCGGCAGCACGTAGCGCACCATCCGCACGCCCGCCATGCCGCCCGCATGGTTCTGACCGATCGCGCAGCACGGCACGCCGCGGTCGATCAACGTCTGCGCCAGATCGCGGAACTGGCCGGGGAAGTTGTTGTGCACGAAGAGAACGCCGCGGGGCATGGCGCGGCTTTAGCGCGGGCGCGCCCGGCGTGTCACCACAGACCAGGCATCTTCCTCTCCCCCCGAGCGAAGCGAAGAGTGGGGAGAGGGTAGGGAGAGGGGCGGCGCAGACCTCGCCGTTGTCGCTTCAGGTTCAGCCAGGACCCACAGAACGATGCTCCCCGCCACACGCCTCCAGGATTGACTCGCACACCCCGTCCCGGTTGGTCAGCACCGCGCTGTTCCAGAACCGGATGACCCGCAGTCCGAGCCCTGCGAGGTAGGCGGTGCGCCGGCAGTCATAGTCGACCTGTTCGGAATGCTGGCCACCATCGAGTTCGACGACAAGACCCGCCTCGGCGCAGAGAAAATCGACGATGAACGGTCCCTTCGGAACCTGACGTCGCCAGCGCCAGCCGCCGAGACGGCGCGCGCGCAGGGCGTTCCACAACCTTGCCTCAGCGACCGTGTCGTCCCGCCGGAGCGCGCGGGCGCGGTCGCGGGGCGTCGTGTCATTTATCGTCTTGAAGGTCGCCATGACGCCGGAGGATGGATCACGGCTGAGCCGTCGTACAAGCCGCACGTCCTGCGTCGCCCCTCTCCCGACCTCTCCCCTCTCGCTTCGCGTGGGGGAGAGGAGGCGACCGTGTCTTGTAGGCTTGCCGAGCCGAAGCGTGCTTTGCACGCGAAGGCTGGTGCGGCTAGAGGGACTCGAACCCCCACGGTTGCCCGGTAGGACCTAAACCTACTGCGTCTACCAATTCCGCCATAGCCGCGCGGGCACAGGCCATCGCCGCCTGAGCCGCCCGCGTCAAGGGGCAGGGGGCTTGGACGCGCCTTCGCAGCGTGACATAAGGGCGCCCGCGCGCCGCCGGGCCTCGTTCGGCGGCCTTCCCCGTTTGGTTTGAGAGGCGGATGTAGGCGCTCATGGCGCCGAGGTCCTGGAAGTCTGAAGATGTCGACGCAGATTGTTGAGAAATCCGGTGAAGGCCTGAGCCGGGTCTATGGCGTGACGGTCCCGGTGGCGGATCTGACCGATAAGCTGGAAGCCCGGATCAAGGAGCTCCTGCCGACCCTCAACATCAAGGGCTTCCGCCCCGGCAAGGTGCCGCCAGCCCATGTGCGCCGCCTCTATGGCAAGTCGCTGATGAGCGAAGTGGTCCAGCAGTCACTGTCCGAGAGCACCCAACAGCTGCTGACCGACAACAACCTGCGCCCCGCCGGCGAGCCCGACCTGACGCCGGAAGGCGACCTGGAAGCGGTGATGGACGGCAAGGCGGACCTGGCCTTCAACGTCGCCATCGACCTGATGCCGGACTTCACGCCCGTCGACGCCTCGACCCTGTCGCTCTCCAAGCCGGTCTACGCCCCGACCGCTGAGGAAATCGACGAGGAAGTCGCCAACCTCGCCAAGCAGAACCGCACCTACGAGCCGCGCACCGGCAAGACCATCAAGGCCAAGGACGGCGACCAGCTGATCATCGATTTCCTGGGCCGCGTCGACGGCGAGGCCTTCGAGGGCGGCACGGCGACCGACGTCGAGCTCGTGCTGGGCTCGAACCAGTTCATCCCGGGTTTCGAGGCGCAGCTGGTCGGCGCCAAGCCGGACACGGACCTCACCGTCAAGGTGACCTTCCCGGCCGACTACCAGGCCGCCAACCTGGCCGGCAAGGATGCCGAGTTCGAGACCAAGGTGAAGGAAGTCCGCGGGCCTGTGGAGTCGCCGGCCGACGACGCCTTCGCCGAGCGGCTGGGTCTTGAGAATCTTGAGAAGCTCAAGGAACTGGTGAAGGGCAACCTCGAGGAGCAGTACGCCGGCGCCTCGCGCTTCAAGCTGAAGCGCGCCCTCCTGGACGAGCTGGACACCAAGCACGACTTCCCGCTGCCGCCCAAGATGGTGGAAGCCGAGTTCGCCGCCATCTGGGAGCAGGTCCAACAGGACAAGACCGGCGGCGCGCTGCCCCCGGAAGACGCCGAGAAGTCCGACGAGCAGCTCGAGAAGGAATACCGCAAGATCGCCGAGCGCCGCGTGCGCCTTGGCCTCGTCCTGGCCGAGATCGGACGCGCCAACAACGTGCAGGTCACCGGACAGGAGCTGAACGAGGCGATCCGCCGCGAAGCCATCAAGTACGGCGCCCAGGCCCATGAGGTCTTCAACCTCCTGCGCGAGAACCAGAACGCCCAGGCGCAACTCCGCGCGCCGATCTTCGAGGACAAGGTCGTCGACCTCATCGTCTCCCAGGCCAAGGTCGAGGAGAAGGCGGTCAGCAAGGACGAGCTGATGAAGGACGACGAACTGCCGGAAGGATATTCGGAGTAGTCGGCATTCCCTCCCCTTCATGGGGAGGGACAGACCCGCGCAGCGGGTCAGGGTGGGGAAGGGCGGGCCGAAGTCCGGCCTCCGCGCTTGATCATGGGCTCCCCACCCCGCGTGCCTGCAGCACGTCGACCCTCCCCATGAAGGGGAGGGAAAATGTCACAGCGACCGCAGATGCCTCAGCAGTTCGGGGTTCTCAACCTGCGCACGGCGCTCGTTGATGGCGCGGTGCAGATCGAACGCCTCGCTGGGGTCCAGCGGCGTCGCGGCGGCCGGCGGCATGATCTCGAAGGCGGTTACCTGGCTCTCGGCCAGGCGCTCGGCAGGAACGTCCATCACAACTCTCCCCTAAACCCCGCAGCCCCGCGGAGCGTCTCCCGCCATTAAGGTATCATTTACCCGTCACATTCGCCAAGGCGCTGCACCAGGGCAAAGCGGCGTCGGCGATCACAGCTTGGTGTTGCTGCGCAACCCCGTCGCCCCGGAAATCAGTGAACGCCGGTCAGGAATCGGTTGGCTTCCCAGGATTGGCGGTCGTATCGTGACCCGGTAACCGCCGCGTCGGGGTCGCGGAACCGCCTTTGCCTTCGCACGGCGCGGTCTCGTCTCCGGGAGTAGAGCGTTCCCGGGAGGACAAGGGTTTTGCAGCCGACGCGTGAGTTCGAGACCGACTACTTCCACAAGGTCGTCGATTGCCAGTGGGCCTGCCCGGCCCATACGCCCGTCCCGGAGTATATCCGCCTGATCGCCGATGGCCGGTATGACGCGGCCTACATGATCAACTGGAAGTCCAACGTCTTTCCCGGCGTGCTGGGCCGCACCTGCGACCGCCCCTGCGAGCCGGCCTGCCGGCGCGGGCGGGTCGAGGACGAGCCGGTGGCCATCTGCCGGCTGAAGCGCGTGGCCGCCGACAACAAGGGTGACGTCACCGCCCTGATGCCACCCACCCGGACAACCTCAAACGGAAAACGCGTCGCCCTGGTCGGGTGCGGCCCCGCGTCGCTGACCGTGGCGCGCGATCTGGCGCCGCTGGGCTATGACCTGACCATCTTCGACGGCGACACCCGCTCGGCGGGCATGATCCGCAGCCAGATCCCGCGCTTCCGCCTTCCCGAGAGCGTGATCGACGAAGAGGTCGGCTACATCACCGCCCTGGGCGGCATCGAATTGCGCCTGGGCCAGCGGGTGGACAGCCTGAAGGCGCTGTTGGACGAGGGTTACGACGCGGTCTTCGTGGGCTCCGGCGCGCCGCGCGGCCGCGACCTGGACCTGCCGGGCCGCCAGGAGGCCGCCGCCAACATCCACATCGGCATCGACTGGCTGAGCTCGGTCTCGTTCGGCCACATCGAGACCATCGGCAAGCGCGTGATCGTGCTGGGCGGCGGCAACACCGCCATGGACTGCTGCCGCTCGTCGCGCCGTCTGGGTGGGACGGACGTGAAGGTCATCGTCCGCTCCGGCTACGACGAGATGAAAGCCTCGCCCTGGGAGAAGGAAGACGCGGTCCACGAGGACATCCCCATACTCAACTTCCGCGTCCCCAAGGCCTTCACCCATGAGGGCGGCAAGCTCACCGGCGTCACGTTCGAGGTGGTGAAGGCGGAATTCGACGACCGCGGTCGCCGCAGTCTCGTGCCCTCCGGGGAGCCGGACGAGCACTACGAATGCGACGACGTGCTGGTGGCGGTGGGCCAGGAGAACGCCTTCCCCTGGATCGAGAAGGACATCGGCCTCGAATTTGACGACTGGGGCATGCCCCAGGTCGAGGCCGCGACCTTCCAGTCGACCCGCCCCGAGGTCTTCTTCGGCGGCGACGCCGCGTTCGGGCCGAAGAATATCATCTGGGCCGTGGCCCACGGCCACGACGCGGCCGTCTCGATCCACAGGTTCTGTCAAGGCGAGGACGTTGCGGTCCGCCCGCCGCCGGGCGCCACCCTGGTCAGCCAGAAGATGGGCATTCACGAGTGGAGCTACGACAACGATGTCTCCAACGACCTGCGCTACAAGGTGCCGCTCCGCGACAAGCACGAGGCGCTGAAGGACATCCGCATCGAGGTCGAGCTGGGCTTCGACCGCGAGCTCGCCCTGGGCGAGGCGCAGCGGTGCCTGAACTGCGACGTCCAGACCGTGTTCGCCGAGCCCCTGTGCATCGAGTGCGACGCCTGCGTCGACATCTGCCCGATGGACTGCATCACCTTCACCGAGCCGGGCGAGGAGCCCGACCTGCGCACGCGCCTCAGCGCGCCGGCGCTGAACCTGACCCAGGATCTCTACCTCTCCGACAAGCTCAAGACGGGGCGGATCATGGCCAAGGACGAGGACGTCTGCCTGCACTGCGGCCTCTGCGCCGAGCGGTGCCCGACCGGCGCCTGGGACATGCAGAAGTTCTACCTGGAAATGACTCATGCGGGGGCGCATGCCTGAGGCCGTCAAACCCCCCATGGGCAAGGCGAAGGTCAACGACTTCGTCGTCAAGTTCGCCAACGTCAACGGGTCGGGCTCGGCCAGCGCCAACGGCATGTTCGCCAGGGCCGTGATGCGGATGGGCGTGCCGGTGGCGGCCCGCAACATCTTCCCGTCCAACATCCAGGGCCTGCCCACCTGGTACGAGGTGCGGATCACCGAGGTGGGTCATCTGGGGCGGCGCGGCGGGGTCGACCTGATGGTCGCCATGAACCCCCAGACCTGGGACCGCGACGTCGCCGAGATCGAGAGCGGCGGCTACCTCTTCTACGACAGCACCAAGCCCATCCCGCCCGCCAGGTTCCGTTCCGACATCACGGTCGTGGGCGTGCCGCTGACGGCCATGTGCAACGAGGCCTATGAGCTGCCGCGCGAGCGCCAGCTGTTCAAGAATATCATCTACGTCGGGGCCTTGGCGGCGCTTCTTGGCATCGAACTGGAGGCGGTCAAGAGCCTGATCGCCGAGGATTTCGCCGGCCGGCAGCGCTTGATCGACGCCAATTTCGAGGCCCTGGACATGGGCCACAGCTATGTGGCCAAGCACCTCGGCCCGCTCGCCTTGCAAGTGCGCCGCGCCGACGCCGTGGGTGACCGGATCTACGTCGAGGGCAACCAGGCCGCGGCCCTGGGCGCGGTCTATGGCGGCGCCACCGTCTGCGCCTGGTACCCCATCACGCCGTCCACCTCCCTGGCCGAGGCCTTCACCAGCTACTGCCAGGACCTGCGGGTCGAGCCCGAGACCGGCAAGGCGCGCTACGCCATCGTTCAGGCCGAGGACGAGATCGCCTCGATCGGCATCGTGGTCGGCGCCGGCTGGAACGGGTGCCGATCCTTCACCGCCACCTCCGGCCCCGGCATCTCGCTGATGACGGAGTTCATCGGCCTTTCCTACTTCGCCGAGATCCCCGCCGTGATCTTCGACGTCCAGCGGGGCGGCCCCTCCACCGGCATGCCGACGCGCACGCAACAGGCCGACCTGATCGCCGCCGCCTATGCCGGCCACGGCGACACCAAGCACCCCATGCTGCTCCCGGCCGACCCGGGCGAGTGCTTTGAGATGGGCGCCCTGGCGTTCGATCTCGCCGACCGGCTGCAGACCACCGTCTTCGTCATGCTCGACCTCGACATCGGCATGAACGAGTGGCTGACCGAACCCTTCCAGTGGGACGACACGCGCCGCCTCGACCGCGGCAAGGTGATGAGCCACGCCGACCTGGAGGCCGCCACCCAGGAGTTCGGCCGCTACAAGGACGTGGACGGCGACGGCATCCCCTTCCGCACCTATCCGGGCGTCCACCCCACCAAGGGCGGCTATTTCACCCGGGGCACCTCGCGCAATCCCTACGCCCGCTATTCGGAGGAGGGGGCCGTCTATGTCGACAACATGGAACGGCTCATCCGCAAGTTCGACACCGCCAAGGCCCTGGTCCCGGCGCCCGTGCTCCGGCCGGCCAGCCGCAAGACCCGCGACGGGGTGATCTACTACGGCTCCACCAACCCGGCGATGAACGAGGCGCTGGAGATGCTGGAGGCCCAGGGCCAGCGGCTGGACGCCCTGCGCGTGCGCGGCTTCCCCTTCGCCGACGCGGTGTTCGACTTCATCGCCGCCCACGACCGCGTCTTCCTGGTCGAGCAGAATCGCGATGCGCAGCTCAAGACCCTGGTGATGACCGAGGGCGGGATCGACCCCGCCAAGCTGATCTCCGTGCTGCACTACGACGGCACGCCCATCACCGCCCGGTTCATCGCGGGCGAGATCTCAGGGCGTTTAGCTCAGGGCCAGATCGAGGCGGCGGAATGACCTATATCCTCAAGCCCCAGCTCCACCACCCGAAGCTGCCGACCAATTCGCTCGGCTTCACCCGGCGCGATTACGAGGGCTCGGTCTCTACCCTCTGCGCCGGCTGCGGCCACGACAGCATCTCGGCCGCCATCATCCAGGCTTGCTTCGAGCTGGAGCTGCCGCCCCACCGCGTCGCCAAGCTCAGCGGCATCGGCTGCTCGTCCAAGACGCCGGACTATTTCCTGGGCGCCAGCCACGGCTTCAACACCGTCCACGGCCGCATGCCCTCGGTGCTGACGGGCGCGAACCTCGCCAACCGCGATCTGATCTACCTGGGTGTCTCCGGCGATGGCGACAGCGCCTCCATCGGCCTGGGCCAATTCGCCCACGCCATCCGGCGCGGCGTCAACATGCTTTACATCGTCGAGAACAACGGCGTGTACGGCCTCACCAAGGGCCAGTTCTCCGCCACCTCCGACCGGGGCTCCAAGTCGAAAAAGGGCGTGGTCAACACCGACGCCGGCATCGACATGGTGAGCCTGGCCCTGCAGATGGGCGCCACCTTCGTCGGCCGCTCCTTCTCCGGCGACGGGGACTCGGCCTCCATCGGCCTCGGCCAGTTCGCCCACGCCATCCGCCGCGGCGTGAACATGCTCTACATCGTCGAGAACAACGGGGTGTACGGCCTCACCAAGGGGCAGTTCTCGGCCACCTCCGACCGTGGCAGCAAGTCCAAGAAGGGCGTGGTCAACACTGACGCGGGCATCGACATGGTGAGCCTGGCCCTGCAGATGGGCGCCACCTTCGTCGGCCGGTCCTTCTCCGGCGACAAGGAACAGCTCGTCCCGCTGATCAAGGCGGGCCTTTCCCACAAGGGCGCGGCGTTCATCGACTGCATTAGCCCCTGCGTGCAGTTTAACAACCACGTGGGCTCCACCAAGAGCTTCGACTATGTCCGCGAGCACAATGAGGCGGT